>CBHCMH010000102.1:0-6844 GCA_965974445.1 uncultured Rhizorhapis sp. | reverse complement strand
CCGAAGAACCCGCTTGCATCATCCTGTTTCGCATATTCGCCGCTCAACAGGAATTCCACGCGATCCGAGGGTTTGAACAGGACATGCATGCGTCCGGCATAGCGCTTCTGATCCTCGATATCGTTGTCCGTCTGGATATTCTTGCCGTAGCCGCCCCGATCGGTGGCGGTCAGGGCAAGGCGGGCGCTGATGGTGTCGGTGATCGGTCCGCTCACCGCCATATCCATCTTGATCAGATTATAATTGCCCAGCGTTGCGCTCGCATATCCCTCGAGCGAATCGGTCGGCTTTTTGGTGACGAGATTGATCGTACCGCCCGTCGAGTTGCGTCCGTAAAGCGTGCCCTGCGGCCCGCGCAGAACCTCGACCCGCTCAAGGTCGAAGAAGGCCATCGCTTGCGCTTCCATGCGCGAGACCACGGCCCCATCGACATGGAGCACGACGTCCGAATCTTCCGAGCGCGTGTTGGTAGAGTTACCCAGGCCACGCACGTTGATTTTCAGCAGGCCCACCGTCTCGCCGATGGTGATGGTCGGGACGACGCCTTGCAGGCCGTTGACGTCGTTGATCTGCCTCCGCTCCAGCAGCTGGTCGTTGACCACGGACAGCGCCATCGACGTGTCCTGAAGCGACTCCTCACGCTTGCGGGCCGTCACGATGATCTCGTTGGCATAACTCGCCGCTTCGGTTTCCGGCGCGGCGCTTGCCGCTTCCTGCGCCTGGACCGCCGTTGCCGACAGGGCGAGGGCACTGGTGCACAGGGCAAGCTTCGAAAGCGACGTACAGGCTTGCCCACGCAACCTGCCGATGGTTGAGCCCATATCGCTGCTGGATCTAATCAGAAACATCGTTTCCCCTCCTGTTTTGGCGGCGCTTTTTGCGCACTCGCATTGCCGTTCACTGACAAACCGAAATTCTTTTCCCAACCGACCGGTCGGGTGTGCATTGAATAATTATCGACCGCATGGTCGGTTGTCAATATGGTTTATGGGACAGCCCCAATTGAGGCAGGAAGGGGTTTGGTATTGTGCCGAGGAAGGCTGCGGCGCGTTTGTCGTAGCGTGTTGCGATGGCGCGGAAGCTTTTGAGTTTGGCGAAGAAGTTCTCGATGAGGTGGCGGGCGCCATAAAGATCGGGATCGTGCTTGCGCCAGAAGGTGCGGTTGATCTTGGAAGGGATTGCGGCTGTAACGCGTGCGCTTTCAAGGATATCGATCACCCGTTCCTGGGCATCGTAGGCGCGATCGGCGAGCAATGCGCCGAACCGGCCGACCACCTTTGGCAGCAGGGCATCGGCTCCGTGCAGATCATGAAGGTGGCCCGGCGTGAGATGGAAGGCGACTGGATTGCCTAACGCATCGCAGAGCGCATGCAGCTTGGTGCTCAGTCCGCTTTTGCTGCGCCCGATCGCTTCTTGCGCCCGGTCCCCCCTTTTGCGCCGGCGCTGGCCTGATGGGCGCAGATGATCGTGGCATCGATCATCGCATACTCATTGTCGCTATCCGACGCCAAATGCTCGAAAATACGCTGCCAAACCCCGCTCCGGCTCCAGCGCATATGGCGCGTGTGGATCACCCGAAAATCACCAAACCGATCCCCACCCTAAATTGCCCTTCCCCCATGCCAACAATATTCGCTCAGGACGCAAGCGGTCGTGGTGCCTGTTTCTGTTTCTGTTTCTGTTTCTCGATGGCGATTCGCACAGCGCCGATGAGCTGAGCGACATTGGCTGGTTTGCGGACCTTCTCGCAATCGGTGAATCGGTCGTCGGCATCCAGCGTTTCATAGCCGGTGCAGAAAAGGATCGGCACGCCCTGTTGCTGCAGCTTCGCGGCCAGCGGATAGACCGGATTGCCGTCCAGATTGACATCTAATATGGCGGCGTCCGGCTTGCCCGATCGCGCGAGCAACTGGGTTGCCTCCTCGATGGTCGCCACCGGTCCCATCACCGTCCACCCGGCGTCCTGCAGGGATTCGGACATCTGCATGGCGATCAGCATTTCGTCTTCCACGATCAGAAGATTGCCGGTCATGTTAGAATTCACCTTGCGGCCCGCAACGTCCTCGGGGGCTGGCGCTGTGACCGCGACATCCGGCCGCCTTATGATCCCCGCCGGAAAAGAAGCTGAAACGGCAATGCCTGCCGGATGCCAGTCAATCTCCACCTCGCCTCCGAGCTGAAGCCCCGTAACCGTGGTAATCAGGCTCGACCCGAAACCCTTCTGCTTGGGGGGCGATACGGCGGGCCCGCCGCTTTCCTTCCAGGAAAGGAAAAGCCTGTCGCTGCCCTTCATCCCCCATTCCACATCCACCCGGCCGGTATTGACCGACAGCGCGCCATATTTGACGGCGTTAGTGGCGAGTTCATGGATGAGGAGGCCGACCGGCTGCACAGCCTTTGGCGACAGCACGAGGTCCGGCCCGCGGAAATGCACCTGGCCGGGCCGTTCATAGGCGGTAACCTCGTCCTGGATGACCTTCAGCAGCAGCGCGCCGCTCCAGCGGTTCTGGGCCAGCAGAGAATGGGCGCGGGCGAGGGCGGAGACGCGCCCCGTCACGGCCTCGACAAAGGCATCGCGGGTGGGCGCCTTGGTGAGGGACACCAGCGCCTGCACAATGGCAAGGGCATTCTTCGCCCGATGATCGACCTCCCGCGCCAGCAGCGCCCGGGCCTCTTCATTGGCCTTGCGCTCGGTAATGTCGCGTAGGATTACCGTCGATAGGCGTTCATTGCCCACCAGTGCCTGGGATATGGAGGCTTCCAGCGGAAACTCCTGCCCATTGGCGCGAAGGCCGCTGATCGCCCCCAGCGCGCCCATCCGCCTGCCCGTCTCTCCGGTCTGGCCAAAATGACGGATATGCCCCTCGTGCGCGGCACGGAACCGTTCGGGAATGAAACGGGAAATGGGTTGGCCAAGTGCATCGCCGCTGTTCATTCCGAACATGGCTTCGGCCGCGGGATTGAAGAAGATGATCCTGTGATTATTGTCGATCGTGATGATCGCGTCCATCGCACTTGCGACGATGGCTTCCAGGCGGGTCTTGGTTTCGATCGCGGCGGTCAGCGCAGCGGGGTCGTTGATAAAATCCTTGTGCATCACCGACCCTTTGAAACAAGAGTGCAGCCGTCCCCACGAGCCGGACACGAGACTGTATTAGCGGCCGATTTCTGTCAACAGCATTTTGCCCGCTGACATTCCGCCATTTTGAACCCAAGAAAAAAGCCGTCAGCACCAAGTGGTGCCGACGGCTTTTCATTTTTCGTTCGCCTTGACTTGTTTGCCCGATTGTCAGGGTTACCGGACGTTGCTGGCCATTACCTTTCGATGCACATGGCGATACCCATGCCGCCGCCGATGCAGAGCGTCGCAAGGCCCTTGGCCGCGTTCCTTTTCTGCATCTCGTAGATAAGCGTCGTCAGTACGCGCGCGCCCGACGCGCCGATGGGATGGCCGATGGCGATCGCGCCGCCATTGACGTTGACCTTATCGGGATCGAAGCCCAATTCCTTGCCGACCGAAAGCGCCTGCGCCGCGAAGGCTTCATTGGCCTCGATCAGATCCAGGTCCGCAATGGACCAGCCGGCTTTTTGCAGGGCGCGCTTCGTCGCTGGTACCGGACCGATGCCCATGATCGAGGGATCGACGCCGGCATGCGCCCAGCTTGCCACCCGCGCGAGCACCGCCGCGCCGCGCCGCGCCGCCTCATCCGCCGTCATCAGCACCAGCGCCGCCGCACCGTCATTGATGCCGCTCGCATTGGCCGCCGTGACGGTGCCGTCCTTCTTGAACGCCGGGCGCACGCCCGAGACGCTGTCGATCGTCACCCCCGCGCGGATATATTCGTCGTCCGCCACGATGGTTTCGCCCTTGCGGGTCTTGACCGTCACCGGGGCGATTTCATCCTTGAACCGCCCGGCGGCGCGCGCCGCCTCGGCCAGATTCTGCGAGCGAACGGCAAAGGCGTCCTGCGCCTCGCGCGTCACCTGATATTGCTCGGCTAGATTTTCCGCCGTGATGCCCATATGATAGCCGTTGAACACATCGGTCAGGCCGTCCTTGATCATCGTGTCGATCATTTCCAGATTGCCCATCTTCTGCCCCTGCCGCAGCGACTGGCAATGGTTCGACAGCGACATGCTTTCCTGGCCACCGGCGATGACGATGCTGGCGTCGCCATTGGCGATCGCCTGCACGGCGGAGGCAACCGAGCGAAGGCCCGAACCGCATACCTGGCTGACGCCCCAGGCGGGAACCTCCTTGGGTATGCCAGCAGCCATCGCGGCCTGTCGCGCCGGGTTCTGGCCGTGGCCGGCATTAAGCACTTGGCCCATGATGACTTCAGAGACATCTTCGCCCGCAATGCCGGACTGAGCCATGGCGGCTTCGATGACGATACGGCCCAGTTCATGTGCGGGCGTATTGGCGAACGCGCCCAAGAAACTGCCGACAGGCGTGCGCTTGGCTGCGGTAATGACGATATCTGGCATGGTTGATGAAACTCCTGAGGCATGGGTGGGATTATTGGCCGCTTATCATTTACCACTCGATTCCAAAAGCCATTCCGCCAACGGCTCCCAAAGCTGCTGGCGGGCACGGCCGCCGACGATCATGCCGACATGGCCGCTGGCCAGGCGCAGCATTTGTCCGGCGGGGCAGGCGGTGACCGCCGGAACGATATGGTCCGTTTCCGAAAGGACATTGAGGAACGGTACGTCCAGGGATGCGGGATCGGCGATCCTGCCACCGACCATCCAGCGGCCCGAGCCGCTTTCATTGTCCCGGTAAAGCCGTTCGAACAGTTCATGGCCCACCGCGAGCGGAAGGGGCGCGCCTTCGTTCGCCCAATCCTCCAGCGTGATGAAGGCGTTGGCCGCGTCCGAGCCGTCGGCCATGTCGGCGAAGGCGGCATATTTGCGGATGGTCCGGGCCGGGTCGAGCGACCAGAAACCGGACTGCAGCACCTCCATCGGGACATAGCCCAGCCGCTGGCACAGGGGCTTTGACTGCTCCCATAATTTGCCAATCAATTCGCTGGTCTTTTGCGGAAAGGCGTCGAACGCCCAGGGTGCGGCGATCATGGTGAGACCCGCGGTCTCGATCAGTCCCGCTGCGGCGGCCGCCATGGTGCCGCCGAGGCAATAGCCCGCCAGGATCGGCGGCTCTGGCAGGGCGCGCAGCAACGGCAAAAGCCGCTGCTCGACATGGCCCGCCAGGCTCAGGTCCCGGTCTTCCGGGGCAGGCGTGCCCCAGTCGACCAGATACACGTTGAGGCCCCGGCCGCGCAAATATTGCATCAGCGAGTTCTTTTCCGACAGGTCGAGCACGACATGCGGATTGATCAGGGAAGGGATGAAAATGATGGGCCTTCCTGCACCCCGATAGTGCAGCAATTGTGCAGCACCCGCACTTGCAACAATATCGGCATCCAATCGACGCGGCGGGCGCTGGGCCACCTGATATTTGCGCAAGCCCTGAAACGCTTTCAGTCGAAAATCTGTATTATTCTGGGTCTCTCGCCATAGCATGTCCAGAAACAGGGGTAATGGCCGGGGACCATGTTGCGGTGCGTCATCCTTTGGTGCTATTGCAGCATTCTTATCGTTAGGAGTGGACGGGATGGCAAAAGCCGCAAAATCTTCTGATTCGGAACCGGTCATCATCAAAAAATACGCCAACCGACGGCTTTATAACACCGAAACTTCGAGCTACATCACGCTTGAACTGCTTTCGCAGATGACGCGTGAGGGGCGGGAATTCGTCGTTGTCGATGCAAAGACGAATGAAGACATCACGCACAATGTGCTGACGCAGATCATCATGGAAGAGGAATCCCGGGGCAAGAATATGCTGCCCGTGAATTTCCTGCGGCAACTGATTTCGATGTACGGCGACTCGATGCAGTCGATGGTGCCGCAATATCTGGAAGCCTCCATGGATGCCTTCCGTAAAAATCAGCAGCAGTTTCAAACGGCCATGCAGGGCGCATTCGGTGGCGGTCCCTTCGCGGAGATCGCCAAGCGCAATATGGAAATGCTGGAAGTGGCCGCCAATGCCTTCAAGGCTCCCGGCGATAGGGCCGCGCCGGCGTCAACCGCCGCAAAGGATGATGAGATTGCCCAGCTAAAGGCACAGCTCGAGGCGCTCAATGCGAAGATCGAGAAGCTGGGGAAGTAGTTTTTCTTGGAAGGAAAGCCGGATGGCGATGGTCGTTGAGATCATCGTCACCCTGAACTTGTTTCAGGGTCCATTTCTCCTCCCGCACCGCCGTACCTGGAGGCGGGATGGATGCTGAAACAAGTTCAGCATGACGGACCCTTTAATGGCACCTGTGACCCCCCACCAATCACCCAAACCCGCAATTCCCGTCTCGACTCCCCGTCCCGCCAATTCTAATGGACGGCATCGGCCTTCTGGCCGCCCTTCGCCATATTCGCAGGTCAGGACACATTGAAACACGCACTTTCCGTTACGCGCGCGCAGGACTTTGCCGCATGGTATCAGGCCGTCATCAGCGAGGCTGATCTGGCCGAGGAATCGGGGGTGCGCGGCTGCATGGTCATCCGGCCCTGGGGCTATGGCATATGGGAGCGCATCCAGAAGCTGCTCGATGCGGAAATCAAGCGGACGGGGCATGAGAATTGCTATTTCCCGCTGTTCATTCCGCTGTCCTATTTCGCCAAGGAGGCCGAGCATGTCGATGGCTTCGCCAAGGAGATGGCGGTCGTCACTCACCACCGGCTGGTCATGCAGGACGGCGCGCTGGTGCCCGATCCCGAAGCGAAGCTGGAGGAGCCGCTGGTCGTCCGCCCGACCTCCGAAACCGTCATCGGCGCGGCATTCTCG
>CBHCMH010000101.1:0-6846 GCA_965974445.1 uncultured Rhizorhapis sp. | reverse complement strand
GGAGGGCAGGCGGGCCGCCGGGGTAGGCTTTGGTGGCGGGTGCTGCTCGATCAATATGGTGCGGCCGATGTCATCATCCCGGTGGCGCGTCTGGAACGGCAATGGCCCAGCGGCCCGGTCATCGGCCGCTTTGCCGCCCGCTATGGCCCGGACAATCGCTTGATCGGTACCTTCGTGCTGCGCGTGGCGAGCAGCCGTGGCATTCCGGCCATGATGGATCAAGCCGTCGAACGGATGGACAGCCTTTATACCAGGGCGCTGACGGACGGCATCCTTCGCGCCGATCCTTCCCTTATCATCGAAGAGCCTGTCGATCCTGAAGATCTGGAGATGGAAGAGGTCGAGGAACCGGCCGTCGAGGCGGACGTGAACGGCGAGGCCGGGGTCCAGTCGATCTCCGTCCAGTTCGATACGCCGGACGCCGGATCGGTCGAACAGGGCGAAGCGGCCCTGCGTTCCATTCCGGGCGTTCGCGGCGCCGTCACCAGCAGCCTTGCCCTGGGCGGAACCTCCGTGATGAGCGTCAGCTATTCCGGAACCCCGGAAACTCTGCGCGCGGCGCTCGCGGCGCGGGGCTGGACGGTCGCCATATCGGGCAATACGATGCGCATCCAGCGCCGGGCGCCGTCGGCAGGGGCTGCGGCGAACGGGCAATGAGCCAGATCAGCCTCCCGCTGGATTGGACCGGACGTGACAAGGACGGGACGTTTCTGCAGAGCGAAAGCAATCGGCTGGCGGTCCGGCATCTCGACCATTGGGGCATCTGGCCCGTCCGCACCAGCGTCCTGACCGGCCCGCCAAAGTCCGGCCGCTCCACGCTCGGCCGGCTTTTCGTCCGCAAGACCGGCGGAAAGATGATCGACGATGCGCAGCACGCGGATGAAGAAGTGCTCTTTCACGCCTGGAACAATGCGCAAATGGGGCATTATCCCCTGCTGCTCATCGCCGACCAGCCGCCCGCCATGTGGGACATAGCCCTGCCGGACCTGCGCTCGCGCCTCGCTGCCGCGCCGCATGTGGCGATCGAGGAACCCGATGACTCTTTGGCGCTGGCGCTGATCGAAAAAGGCCTGGCGGACTGCGGCGCTGCCTGGTCGCCCGACATTCCGGCCTATATTCACCGCCGCATCGAGCGAAGCTATGCCGCCATAGCCGCAACCATAACCTGCCTCAACGACGCCGCCTTGTCACAATCCCGCAAGATTTCGGTCCCATTCGCCAAAGAGGTGCTGCACCGGGCAGGCATCGGGGATATTTCGCTTGCGTCATCCCGGCAAAAGCCGGAATCTCCCAGCGACGGATAAACAAGGACAAAAAAGTGGCGGAAGCCGATGCCCCCCAATCATTCACGCTTCCTGGCGAACGCTATTTCAACCGGGAGCTGAGCTGGCTGGCCTTTAACCGGCGGGTGCTGGACGAGTCCTGCAACAACAGGCATCCGCTGCTGGAGCGGCTGCGTTTCCTTTCGATCTCTGGCAACAATCTGGACGAGTTCTTCATGGTCCGCGTGGCCGGGCTGAAGGGGCAGCAGTTGCAGGGTGTCGACCTGCGCTCCGCCGATGGCCTGACGCCCACCCAGCAGCTTCAGGCGATTGAGGCAGAGGCCGACAGCCTGATGACCGACCAGCAAAAGGTCTGGCATAATCTGCGTGAAGAGCTTGCGCATGCGGGCGTCGAAGTTGTTGTCGATGGGTCGATGGGCGCAAAGGCCGACGCCTGGCTGGAAAATCACTTCCAGACGCAGATTTTCCCCATACTCACGCCGCAGGCGCTGGACCCCTCGCACCCCTTTCCCTTCATTCCCAATCAGGGGCTGAGCGTCGTCTTCGATCTTGTCCGGTTGTCGGACAAGGAACGGGTGCGGGAACTGGTGATGATTCCTGCCACCGTCTCCCGCTGGGTTCGCATACCGGGTGAACCGGCCCGCTACATCCCGATGGAAACCATGTTGCGCCGGTTTTCCGGGCTTCTCTTCCCCGGCTATGAGGTGCGCGACAGCGGCGTCTTCCGCATCATCCGCGACAGCGACATCGAAATCGAGGAAGAGGCGGAGGATCTCGTCCGCTATTATCGCAGCGCCATCAAGCGCCGCCGGCGCGGGCGCGTCATCCGCATGGAAATTGAAACCGGCGTCCCTCCGGCGGTGGAGGAAATGCTGCAGGACATGCTGCAGGGGCATGAAGCGATCGTGGTCGAAGTCGAGGGTTTCGTCGGCATCGGCGATCTGTCCGGCATTGTCGAGGAAGACCGGCCTGACCTTAAATTCGAACCCTATGCCCCGCGCTTCCCCGAACGTATCCGGGAACATGGCGGCGATTGTTTCGCCGCGATCCGGACGAAGGACATCATCGTCCACCACCCCTATGAAAGCTTCGACGTCGTCCTCGCTTTCCTGAAGCAGGCCGCCGACGATCCCGACGTCGTGGCGATCAAGCAGACGCTCTACCGCGCGGGCAAGCAGTCGGCCGTGATCCGCGCTCTTATCGACGCGGCGGAGGCGGGCAAGTCGGTCACCGCCGTGGTGGAACTCAAGGCGCGGTTTGACGAGGAGCAGAATCTCCTCTGGGCCAGCGCACTGGAACGTGCGGGCGTGCAGGTCGTCTACGGATTCATCGAATGGAAAACCCACGCCAAGATTTCCATGGTCGTCCGGCGGGAGGGGGAGCAGTTCCGCACCTACTGCCATTTCGGCACCGGCAATTATCACCCGGTCACGGCGCGGATCTATACCGACCTCAGCTTCTTCACCGCCGATCCCAGGGCGGGCCGCGATGCCGCCGCGCTCTTCAACTACATCACCGGCTATGTCGAGCCGCAAAAGCTGGACCTGCTCACCATGTCGCCGCGCGACATGCGCAACAGCCTGTGCGACCTGATCGACGCCGAAGCGGCGCATGTGGCGGAGGGGCGGCCGGGCACCATCTGGGCAAAGATGAATTCGCTCGTCGATCCCGCCATCATCGAAAAACTCTACGCCGCCAGCAATGCGGGCGTGAAGATAGAGCTGATCGTGCGCGGTATTTGCTGCCTGCGCCCCGGCGTGCCCGGCATGTCGGAGAATATCCGCGTCAAATCGGTCGTCGGCCGTTTCCTGGAGCATAGCCGCATCTGGGCCTTCGGCAATGGCAAGGACCTGCCCAACCGGGAAGCAAAGCTCTATATCAGCTCGGCCGACTGGATGCCGCGCAACTTCGACCGGCGCGTGGAATATATGTTGCCGATCGAGAATACCACGGTCCACGATCAAGTACTGGATCAGGTGATGGTCGCGAACCTGATCGACAATGAGCAAAGCTGGGAACTGGACAGCGAAGGCCGCTATCATCGCCTTGATCCGGACGGCAAGCCGTTCAACCTGCACCATTATTTCATGACCAATCCGTCGCTTTCCGGGCGCGGCGCGGCCCTTCGCAAGCATGGCGCCGTGCCAAAGCTCAGCTTCCGGCGGCGGCGGTGAGCGCGCACGACACCCTGATTGCCGAACGCGCCGTAACCGCATATGCGCAGGAGGATGAGGCAAGCCCCGCAGTGACAGCTCGAACGGCGATCATCGACATCGGGTCCAACAGCATCCGCCTGGTCGTCTATGACGGCCCGCGCCGCATCCCCTTCATTCTGTTCAATGAAAAGGTGATGGCGGGCCTCGGTGCGTCGCTGGCGAAGACCGGCGCCATCGAGGAATCGGCGATGCAACGCGGCTTGACCGCGCTAGCCCGCTTCGGTCAGCTCTGCCGCGAAATGGACGTGGACGAGGTGCGCTGCGTCGCCACCGCCGCCGTGCGCGAAGCGAGCAACGGCCCTCTGTTCATGCGCCGGGCGACGGACCTTGGCCTCGCGATCCGCCTGCTTTCGGGAGAGGAGGAGGCGCAGGCTGCCGCTTGCGGTGTGCTCTCCGCCATACCGGACGCCGACGGCATTGTCGGCGATCTGGGCGGCGGCAGCCTGGAGCTGGTCCGCGTATCGGGCGGGAAAGTCCGGGAATCGGTGTCCCTGCCGCTCGGCGTTCTGCGCATTCCCGACATCCGCGCGCAGGGTACGCATGTGTTGGACCGGCATGTGGCCAAGCTGTTGAAGCAATGCGGCTGGGACAAGGCAAGGCGCGATCTGCCCTTCTATCTGGTGGGCGGATCGTGGCGCGCGCTGGCCCGGCTCGACATGTATCTCACGGGCTTCCCGCTGCCCGTCATCCACCATTATGACATGGCGCGGGATACGCCCGCCCGGCTGGTTCGCGTGCTCGCCAGTACGGACAAGGCCCGGCTACGCGCCATTCCGTCCCTCTCGCCCAGCCGCATTCCGACTATGTCGGACGCCGCGCTGCTGCTCGCCGCCATGGTGCGCCAGCTGGGCACGTCCAACCTCGTCGTGTCGGCTTTTGGACTGCGCGAAGGCCTGTTGTTCCGGGATCTGCCCGCCAATGTAAAGGCGCTCGACCCGCTCCTGACGGCAGCGGCGGAGGAAGGAGAGAAGCAGGGGCGTTTTCGCGGCCATGGCGACCTCATCGACCGCTGGATCGCGCCCATTTTCAGCAATGATCCCGCGGGCTGGCGCCGCATCCGCCGCGCCGCCTGCCTACTGGCCGATGTCGGCTGGCGCGCCAATCCCGAATTCCGCGCCGAACGCGGCCTGGAAATCGCCTTGCACGGCAATTGGGTCGGCATTGACGTGGCGGGCCGGGCGCAACTGGCGCAGGCGCTCTACTCCCACCTCGGCGGCGGCACGGGCGTCGCCCCGCAATTGGAAGGCCTCGCCCCGCCCGAGGCCCTAGACCGCGCCATCCTCTGGGGCCTCGCCATCCGCCTCGCCCAGCGCCTGAGCGGCGGCGTCGCCAGCCCGCTGGAACTGGGCGCGCTGGAGGGGGAGGGCGGCACCCTGAGGCTCGTCCTCGCCAGCCGCCATGCCAACCTGTTCGGAGAAGCCGTCGAACGCCGCCTGAAACAACTCGCCAACACCATGGGCCTGAAAAGCGCGTTCGTGACGCGGGGGTAGGGGGCTCTTGCAAGGGCAAAAGCGTTCCTATCTACCGTCGTCCCCGCGAAGGCAGGGACCCCGCTTCCTTCTGACAAGGTTGATGAAAACAGCGGGCCCCCTGCCTTCGCAGGGGAGACGTAGTTATACTGGCCAAAAACCGGCACTCCGGACAACCATGCAATGACGAACCCGCCCATCCTCTACAGTTTCCGCCGCTGCCCCTATGCCATGCGCGCCCGGATGGCGCTGCTGGTCAGCGGTCAGGCCGTCGAGATTCGGGAGGTTGTCCTGCGCAGCAAGCCCGCCGAACTGATCGCCGCCTCTCCAAAGGCGACCGTGCCGGTGCTTGTGCTGGAAAACGGCGATGTCATCGACCAGAGCCTGGACATCATGCGCTGGGCGCTCGGCCGCAACGATCCGGAGGGCGGGCTGGACGGGGACGATCAAGGCTTGATCGCGGACAATGACGGCCCCTTCAAACATCATCTCGACCAGTACAAGTATCCCGAACGCCACGCCAGCGATCCTCACGCCCACAGGGACGCGGCTCTGCTGATCCTTTCAGGACTGGAAGAGCGACTGACCGGCCGGACAAACCTCTGCCGCGACAGCCGGTCCCTCGCCGACATGGCGATCATGCCCTTCGTCCGCCAATTTGCCGCAACGGACCGCAGCTGGTTCGACGCGCAACCCCTCCCGCGATTGAAGGAATGGCTGACAAGGCATGAAAGCTCGCCGCTGTTCGAGACAGCGATGGTGCGGCTAAAGCCTTGGCAGACGGGGGATGCGCCGGTCTATTTTGGGGGGAGTGAACAATCCATTGCGGCCCTCGCATTACATCCTGGATTTGCCGAATGAGTTGTCTCGTCGAAGTGGTCGTCAACGATCGCATGCAGCAGGGCTATCGCTATACGCGCTCTGCACCCATGGGAGAGGACTTCGATCCCCACTTTCTTCCGGAACTTGCCCCGGCGGAAATGCTCAGCCTGGGCGTTTTCTGCGGAAAATATATGACGGACGGCGAGGCCGAATTTCCAGCGAGCTGGTTTGAAAGCGCCAGGATGGCTCCTTATTCGCCGGACTGTTCATTGAACTATTTCGGCGTGCGGGCGAGCGTACCGCTCCGGGTCTGGATCGAGAAGGGCTGGATATATCCGGACGATCCACGCGGGTGGTTCCAATGGTACTGCCGATATTATTCCGGACGGAGGCTTGGGGCCGAGGATCGCCGCCAGATTGCTCGCTGGAGGGCCTTCAAGCGCCACGCAGCTCAAGTGGTGAAACATTGTAATCCCGGTGATCGGCTTTGCCGCCCCAGGCAAAGACAGGCTTTGCTACAGTGGGCATATGACAGCCGGCATCTATAGCTCTGCCTACCCGCAACTCGCCTGCGTAATCACATAGGCCGCGCCATAAGTGACCGTCAGCCGGTCCTGGCGGAAATCCATCGTGACCGCCATGCCCGGCGCGACCCAGCGCAGCACGCGCGCGCCGGATACCTCGAGCATTCGCGCCCCCAGCGCTGCGTCCGCTTTCTGCCCGACGAACTGGTTGAGCTGCTCGCTCCGGCAAGCGCCCTCGCCATGAACGGGAACAACCTCTTCGCTTCCCTGCGCCGTTGTGCAGGCTGCGAGGATGAACAAGGCTGCTGCTGTGAGGTGCTTCATGGTTTTGGTTCCCTCAAACTATAGGCCCCTCCCCTTCAGGGGAGGGGTTGGGGTGGGGCCTGTAAGGCAAGCAAAATGGCTGTCGCCAGCCATTGCTTCGCAATGGCCCCCACCCCCGTCCCCGCCCCAGAAGGGGGGGGGGGCAGGTTTAAAGTCCGCCTCAACCCCAGTTTTACGGCCAAGAACGCAAAGGCCATGCGGCCAGAGA
>CBHCMH010000100.1:0-6920 GCA_965974445.1 uncultured Rhizorhapis sp. | reverse complement strand
CATGGCGCGGCCGCTCATCAGGCTGTCAGCATCCAGTACGATCATATAATCATAACCGCCGCCAAACCGACCCATCCATTCCGCGATATTGCCTGGCTTTCGCGCGATATTCTTCGGACGGCGGCGGTAATAGACCGGCACGGCGCTGGCTGAGCGTGTAGTCTGGAAGGCCGCCCGTTCCCGCTCTTCCAGTTCGGCCCGCGAATCGCTCAGGACGAAGAAATCGAACAGCTTTGCCGCGCCAATCTCCTCCACCATCGCCGTCATCCTGGCGACACGGCTGAAAATCTGGTCGATATCCTCATTATAGATGGGAATGAGCACCGCAGTACGCTTGCGCGGAAGGCGAAGCTCCGCCTCGTCGCCGATGGTCGTGATCCGGTTGCCCGCAAGCGCGAAAAATCCCGCAAGCGCGCTCAGAAATCCGAATGCGACCCAGCAGAACAGACTGAGATAGAGCAGGAACAGCGCGCCATCGACCAGCGAGGTGCCATCCTGCCGTAACGGGCTGGCAAGATCGCTCGCCGCCATCAGGCCAATGGCCAGGCTACCCAGAACGAGCAGCAGGCGGCGCTCCATTATCCCTTCGGGCGAGGTCACGACCTTGCGTTTCAGCTCAGGCGCTTCCTCGAAGGATTGCACCGGCATGTCCAGCCGCGTCTCCGGCGGGAGGTCCGCTGGCTGATACGGCAATCTGGAAAGTCCATTGGCCGCAGCGGCCTGCGGCAATGATGTTGCAGCGAAATTGTTCAGCAATACGGTGCCCAACCTGTCGTTATCAGCATTCCAATGCCACCGGCATTCTCTCCCACACAGGCCTCTTACCGGGCCGTGTGCCCCGATCGTGGAAAAGCCGAAACGATTCCCGTCGGATACCCAGATAGCTAAAAAAGCTGGTAAACAAATGTTTCCGTAAGCGCTTCCCCGTCAAAACTCAAAAAAGCGCGGATATCGGTCGGTTCGCCGTTCCCGCGTTCGATATCCAGGATCAGCCGCCAGTGATTGTGTGAACCATTCACTGGATAGACAGCCGAATCCAGCAATATTCCATTCCCTATGGTAACGACCGGCTTCACCGCGCTGCGATAGGTCAATCCCTCGAATCTGTCTCCCTCAAAGTCGGTCACGACCTTGGTCACGCCCGCCTTGGGCGGATGCCCCGGACGCCCCCCCTGCCCCGTCCAGCAATTGGTGGCCCGCGCCACGGCCATCGGCTCCGGCTCGTCCCCGATCCAGCGCATGGTGTAATCATAGGCGAAGCGCTTGCCCGCACCGGCGGGGTCAGCGGGCGTCCAGAAGGCGGCGATATTGTCTTCAACCTCGCTGGTCGTCGGCATCTCATACAGCATGACCGCACCCGCGCCCCAATCGCCGCGCGGTTCAATCCAAAGGCCGGGGCGCTTTTCATAGAAGACGCCGTCATCCTGATAATGGCTGAACGCCCGGTCGCGCTGCAGCAGGCCGAACCCCCTGGGGCTTTTATCGGAGAAACTGTTGGTCTGCGGCCTTGGCGGGTTGTTCAGGGGCCGCCAGACGCGCTCGCCCGCGCCCGTATGCAGCGCAAGACCGTCAGAATCATGGATTTCCGGCCGCCAGTCCAACGCCTTGGCGCGATGCCCCTCGCCATACCAGAACATGCTGGTCAGCGGTGCGATGCCGAGCCGTTCGACGCTTTTGCGAAGATGCAGCGTCATGCTGACCTGCTGCACCATCCGATCCGGCTCCAGCCCGTTCACGAATCGATAGGCGCCCGTGACGCTTGGACTGTCGAGAAGGGCGTAAACGGTGACGCCGCCTTCAACGTCACGTTCCAGCCAAAAATGCGTAAAGTCGGGAAACTCCTCCGGCCCCGGCAGGGCGGTGTTGACCGCCAGCCCCCGCGCTGACAGGCCATATTGGTGCAACGGCCCCGCCGAACGGAAATAGGATGCGCCCTGAAAGGCCAGCCAGTCGCCCCGCCCGCCCTTGTTCATGAACCGAAAGCCCGAAAACCCGCCGCTTTTTCCCAAACTGCCCATCGGATGCCCGGAAGGATAGCTGTAAAGCCCTCGGCTGAACTGGAACGGCCTGGCTTGCCCGCCCTCGACAACGGAAATGGAAACGGGGCGGCGTGCAAATTTGTTGAGTGGGAAGAAGCGCACCCCGAACTCATCGTCGCGGTCTGCCCATAAAGTGCGTTCCGGCCGGTATTCGACTTTCTGGATGGCGTCATAGTCCATCCTGTCCAGCACTGGCGAGGCCGGCGGCGGCGCCTGCCAGCGTTCGCGCGACAAAGCGAGAGCGTGCTGCTGCAGCCATTCCCACGAAAACGCCCTGCCGCCTCCCAATGCCGCGCGCACCAGACCAGGATAGAGCGCCCATAAACCCGCAAGCCCGAAAATGGCTTCGCGCCGTGTCGTCATTCCGTCCCTTTCTGTCGCAACCCCGCGCCAGTCGAAGCAAACATAACCTTTGGCCAGCTGAAAGGTTCATGAATAGTCCTTTGCCGATCCGCCGCACCGCTTTTAGCCGTTGATCTTTCCCCCGCGCCCCCCTTAGTGGAGGGTGACGCATGACCGATCCTCGCATCATAGACATCTCGCTCGACGAGCAAACCATCATCTGGCGCAATGCCGACGTGGCGCAGGAACGGCGGATCGCAATTTTCGACATATTGGAAGAAAATCATTTCGCACCCCAGCGTGAGCACGCCGACGGCTATCAGGGTCCCTACCGGGTGGCGCTGCGAGTCGAAGAGGGCAGGCTCGCCATCGATATTTCGCGCGAAAATGGCGACTATCTTGAATCGGTGATTCTGGGCCTGGGCCGGTTCCGCCGCCCCATCCGCGATTATTTCGCCATTTGCGACAGCTATTATCAGGCCATCCGTCAGGCAACGCCCCAGCAGATCGAAACGGTCGACATGGCCCGGCGTGGCATCCACAACGAGGCCGCCGAGTTGCTGAAGGAGCGTCTGGAAGGGAAAATCGACGTCGATTTCGATACGGCGCGGCGGCTCTTCACGCTCATCTGCGTCCTTCACATCAAGGGCTGAACAATGGCCCGGCGAACCTGGAAGCGGCGGCTGATCATCCTTGCCCTCTGGCTCCTGTTCCTTGCAACCGGGGCGCTGTTGATCATTCGTTATGCGCAGGCTTGGACGCCGTCGCGGGAGACATATCCTGTCCAGGGCCTGAGCGTCTCATCCGCCAGCGGTCCGATCGCCTGGAAGACCGTCAAGGCCAGGGGTGCGGATTTCGCCTATATCCGCGCGTCGGCGGGAGCCAAGGCAAGGGACACCGCGTTTGAAACCAACCTCGCCAGCGCCCGCGCCGCTGGCCTGCGCTATGGCCCGGCCCATGATTTCAGCCTTTGCGCCAGCGCCAGCGATCAGGCGACACTGTTCATTTCCACCGTACCGCGCGACAGCTCCATGCTGCCGCCCGTCGTCACTTTGCGCTTCAATGCAGCTTGCGCCAGCCGGCCTGCTCGCGCCGCCCTGCTGAGCAATCTCAACACCTTCCTCAACCTGATCGAAGCCCATCTGGGCAAGCCCGCGCTGATCCGGGTCAGTCCCGAATTCGAGCAGGCCTATCAGATCGGCGAAGGCATCAACCGCACATTATGGCTTGAAGGAAACTTCTTCCCGCCCGACTATGCCGGCCGGCCATGGGTGATGTGGACCGCGTCGGACATCCGGCGGATCGAAGGTATCGGGCAAGCAGTGGAATGGGATGTGGTGCGGCCATGACCAGGGCAGTGGAAGAACTGATCGCTGCGGCTCGCAACGCCATGAAGCACGCCCATGCCCCCTATAGCCGCTTTGCCGTCGGCGCGGCCGTCCGCCTGTCGGGAGGCACCATCGTCACCGGCAGCAACTTTGAAAATGCAAGCTATGGGCTTTCCCTCTGCGCTGAAACAGTCGCACTGGCATGCGCCAATGCGCAGGGGCGGCTGTCCGATGTGGAAGCGATTGCGACCGCAGGCGGCCTTATAGCGCCCGACGGAACGATCACCGGCCATGATGTGGTCACACCCTGCGGCCGCTGCCGTCAGGTCATGCTGGAGGCGGAACAGATGGCGGGCCGCGCCATTTCCATCTATTGCGGTTCCGCCGAAGGGGACCATGTGGAACAGCACAGCCTCGCCGAACTGCTGCCCCATGCTTTCGGTCCGGCCAGTCTGGGCGTGGGCAGGCCGCCGCAAGAAATTGAAACCAAAGCGAAAGATGCTTGAATGGCAATAATGTCCGATAAGTGGATCCGCACCCAGGCGCAGGAACATGGCATGATCGAGCCATTCGTGGAGGCGCAGAAGCGGGACGGTTGCATCAGCTATGGCTTGTCCTCCTATGGCTATGACGCGCGGGTGTCCGACGAGTTCAAGATCTTCACCAACGTCGATAGCGCTATCGTCGATCCGAAGAATTTCGATGGCAAGAGCCTGGTGGATCGCAAGACCGATTGCTGCATCATCCCGCCCAACAGCTTTGCCCTTGCCCGCACCGTCGAATATTTCCGTATCCCCCGCGATGTGCTGGTCATCTGCCTTGGCAAGAGCACCTATGCCCGTTGCGGTATCATCGTGAACGTCACCCCCCTGGAACCGGGCTGGGAGGGGCATGTCACCCTGGAATTTTCAAACACCACCCCCCTGCCCGCAAAGATCTACGCCAATGAAGGCGCGTGCCAGTTCCTGTTCCTTATGGGCAACGAACCGTGCGAGACGAGCTATGCCGACCGGGCGGGGAAATATATGGGGCAAAAGGGCGTGACCCTCCCCCGGCTGTGATATAGTTGCGGACCATGTTGGGCTTATTTTCCAGAAAGAAGAAATCGGACACAGCGCCCGCCGAACCGTCCGTCGGCGAAGGCCAGCGTTATTATGCCATAGGTGACATTCACGGACGGCTGGATCTGCTTGACCAGTTGCTGGGCCGCATTGCCGCCGACAGCAAGGCGCGCGGCGAGGCGGAATTGCATCTGGTCCTGCTCGGCGACCTTGTGGACCGCGGCCCCGATTCCGCGGGTGTCGTCCGGCGTGCCATGGAACTGGCTGCAGCCGGCACCAATATCCGCTTCATCAAGGGCAATCATGAGGAAGTGTTCATCGAGGCGGCAAGGGGAGACCCCCAATCCGCCCGTTTCCTGAGCCGTTTCGGTGGCCGTGAAACCATCCTGAGCTATGGTCTAAGCGCGGACGAATATGAGAAGCTCGATTTCGAGGAAATGGCCGACTGGATGCTCAACAACGTGCCGCGAAACCATGTCGATTTCCTCGACGGCTTCGAGGATTTGATAGAGGCCGGTGACTATGTGTTCGTCCACGCCGGCATCAAACCCAAAGTGACTCTGGCCAACCAGAAGCCGGAGGATTTGCGCTGGATCCGGGAAGAATTCCTCTCATGGCGGCAACCGCATGAAAAGATTGTCATCCATGGCCATACCATCATGCTGGAGGTTGATGAGCATCCCAACCGCATCGGCATCGACACTGGCGCCTATAATAGCGGCCGCCTGACAGCGATCGGCCTGGAAGGGACGCAGCGCTGGTATCTGGCGACGGCCAACGCATGAGTCCGGCCCTCAACATCAGCCATTCCATCCTTGGGCAACCCTGGCGCTGGCGCGGAACCGGCGCGGACGGTCGCGACCCCGGCTTCAAACCCGACGATCTGGTGACGCAGCTTCTGCTGGCACGCGGGTGCACGCGGGAGGATATGGCCGCCCATCGCGATCCCACCATCCGCGCCTTCATGCCCGACCCCAGCCTGTTCCGCGACATGGACAAGGCGGCGGAGCGCGTCGCCGATGCGGTAGAGGCGGGAGAGAAAGTCACGATCTTCGGCGACTATGACGTCGATGGGGCCACCAGCGCGGCCCTGCTCATCCGCCTGCTCCGGCAGCTCGGCCTTGACGCCGCCGCCTATATTCCCGACCGCCTGATGGAAGGCTACGGCCCGAGCGGCGAAGCGCTGGTCCGGCTGGCGCAGGCGGGCTCATCGCTGATCGTCACCGTCGATTGCGGCGCGCAGGCCTTTGATGCGCTCGATATGGCCCGCGCTGCCGGTGTCGATGTCATTGTGGTCGATCACCATAAATTCGCCGCCGCCCTTCCCGTCGCCCACGCCCTGGTCAATCCCAACCGGCTGGACGAAAGCGATGCGGGCGCGGCGCACGGACATCTGGCGGCGGTCGGCGTCGCCTTCCTGCTGGGCGCTGCCTTGCTGCGTGTTTTGCGCGGCAGAAACTATTTCCGCGACCGGCCGGAGCCGCGCCTGATCGAATTGCTCGATCTGGTGGCGCTTGGCACGGTGGCCGACGTGGCCTCGCTCAGGGGTCTCAATCGCGCCTTTGTCGCGCAGGGGCTGAAGGTGATGGCCAACCGCCGCAATGTCGGCATGGCCGCCCTCATCGAAGCGGCCCGGCTTCAACGCGCGCCCATCTGTTCCGACCTTGGCTTTGCCCTGGGACCGCGCATCAATGCGGGCGGGCGCGTCGGCAAGTCGGATCTCGGCGTGCGGCTGCTCACCACCGAAGATCCCGATGAAGCCCGCGCCATCGCGGCCGAACTGAACATCCTCAATGAGGAACGCCGCGCCATTGAAGCCATGGTGCAGGAGTCCGCCGAAGCCATGACCGCCGCCAAACACAACCGCTCGGTCGCGCTCGTCGCGGGCAAGGGCTGGCATCCGGGCGTGATCGGCATCGTGGCAGGCCGCCTGAAGGAAAAGCTCGGACGCCCCGCCATCGTCGTGGCGCTGGACGAGGATGGCGTGGGCAAGGGTTCGGGCCGATCCATCACCGGCGTCGATCTGGGGGCAGCGATCATGGCGGCCAGAGACAGCGGCCTGCTGATCGCTGGCGGCGGCCACGCCATGGCAGCAGGGTTGACGGTCGCCGGAGACAGGGTGGATGCCCTTGCGGATTTCCTGGATGAAC
>CBHCMH010000099.1:0-6927 GCA_965974445.1 uncultured Rhizorhapis sp. | reverse complement strand
AGATTCCTGCCATAGGTTAATGTGCCAAGGAAGCCCGAAGATTGGGCTAATGGCCGATTCTCGTCTGACCGCTCAGTAGCCGATAGCTCACAATAGCGGTCCTTCATTCAGACACTGGCGCTTGATCCTGAATAGACCAAACCGACCGTGAAAATCGGGCGGCGTGGCTCGCTTTTCTTTCCCGGCGACTGCCGCAGTCAATGTAAATTTGCTAGGATAACAATGCCTTATATCGGGATATCGGGCGGGTAGCGTGTCGCCGTCGCGCGACGCGGAGCGAGCAGGAGTAAGGCTGATGGCAGTCAGGATCGGTTCCGAGTTTCTCGTCAACACTGGCAACACATACGGCCCGCAAGTCAGTCCCGACGTCGCGGGTACGGCCGATGGCGGCTTCGTTGTTGTCTGGAGCAGCGCGTTCCATCCGAGCAATGCCCAGGGGCTCGGAGTCGAGATCCAGGCGCGCGCCTTCCTGCCGAACCAGCCGCTCGCCAGCGAATTTCTCGTGAACACGATCACACTGGACCCGCAGTTCAGCCCGACCGTCACGGCACGCCCCGACGGAAGCTTCGCCATCGCCTATAGCAGCGGTGTGGAGGACCACCTGCCCGGGACATCGGTGAACACGCAGTATCTCGACGCCCATGGAGCGCCGACCGGCCCCGAGTACCTGACCGACTACAGCTATTATCATAGCAATCCCGAGACGGCGTCCTTCGCCGATGGCACGGTCGTCACGATCTGGGGCGAGGAATTTGCGGGCGAAGGCGAGATACGATCGGCCAGCGGGTCGGTCCGGTCGCGCTTCGAATTCGGTTGGGACAGCAGTCTCGGGCCCAAGGCCGTAGCGGTGCTCTCCGATACGAGCTTCGTCGTTGCCTGGTATGGCTATCGCGACGAAGAGCACGCGATGGAGGGAGGCGACACCGCCTTTTATGCGCAGGTCCGCCAGCGCAACGGCCTAGCGGGGCCGCCCTTCGAGATCGACGCTGCCGTGGGCGGGCGGCCCGATCCATCAATCGCGCGTCTGTCCAATGGCAATTTTGTCGTGGTCTGGACCGATGGGGCGTTCACGACCGACCCTGCGAGCGGTCAGGGCACCGACGTCAAGGCGCGGATCTTTGCCCCTGACGGCCAGCCGCTCGGCGAGGCCTTCACGGTCAACACCGGGCTCATCGCCGACCAGTTCAACGCCGACGTCGCAGCGCTCTCCGACGGCCGCTTCGTCGTGGTCTGGGAGAATGGCGTCGGCGATCCCGACGTGCCGTCGCCCATCGCGACGATTCAGGGGCAGATTTTCGAAGCCGATGGTACACGACAGGGTGAAGAGTTCCAGGTCAATACCCCCTCGGACACCAGCTCGGGCGAACCCAGTGTCACAAGCCTCGGCGCGGACCGCTTCGCGGTCGCATGGTTGGGTGATGAAGGCATTGAGGGAGCGGACGGCGGAATCAAGGTGCAGGTCTTCGCGGCCGATAATGCGCCCGACCCAGAGACCATCACGGGCACCGGCGGCAATGACAGGTTGACGGGAGGCTTTGCAAATGACCTGATCCGTGGCGGCAAGGGCGCGGACACAGTGTTCGGCGGTTTCGGCGATGACCGCTTGCTGGGTGAAAAGGGCGAGGATGCGCTTTATGGCGGCGAGGGCCGCGATACGCTCACAGGCGGCTGGCAGAGCGACCGTCTCTATGGCGAGATCGGCGACGATACGCTCTATGGTGACCTGAGCGTCGTCGGCGCCGGTAGCCGCGGCGCCAATGACCGGCTTTTCGGCGGCGAGGGCGACGACATATTATATGGCGATGCCGAGACGATCGCGGCGGGCGGTCACGGCGGCAACGACGTGCTGAGAGGTGGCGACGGCAACGATCGCATCTACGGCGACGGCGCGTCGGGCGCGGGCGTGGCGGCCGGGGGCGGTGACGATTCGATCGACGGCGGTTGGGGCAACGACGAACTCTGGGGCGGCGGCGGCAATGACCGTTTCCTGTTCCAGGGGCTGACCGGGTCCGACATCATCTGGGATTTCGGGCAGGAACCGGGCAACAACGACGTTATCGATTTGCGTGGAACCGATGCAGGAAACCCCAACAATGGCTCCCTCCAGATCTACTATGTCAATGGCAACGCCGAGTTGCACTTCAACGGCGGCTTCATCAAGGTGATGGGCGTGACCAATCTCGATCCGTCCGACATCCTGTTCTGATCCGACATCCCAGCCGGGTCAGGCCATTTGGTCGATCGTGAAGAACGCTGGTCAAGCAGTCCTGAGTTGAGCTTGGGGCCGAAGGCATGAGAAGCACCGGCTTCTGATGGGCGCCTCTGAGGCGAGAATGACCGGTTTGTTGGCGGTTGCTGGCAGGCAAAGTTACCGATAGCCGCGCCGAAAACTGCCGGAAAGAAGACCGCGAATAGCAACTCCCCTACAATACCATCGATAGCGAGTTGGCGCCGACGGTGACTTCAAGCCGTCGTCCCCAGTCGAACGATAGGAAGTCCTGCTCAATCCCGTCAGCAAATATGACACCTCCGTCGTTCATATACGACGTAAGCCTCAAAGGTTGCTCAGCAAGCTTGCCGGCCCGCATGGAACTCCCGGTCGCGACGCTTGGGAAAGGCTCGCGAACGAACCACCCGAGCGCGCGCTCCTGTGGATCGAGCGAAATGTCGCGGCTAGTCGCCTCCATAATGGAGCGCGCCCATCCGGTGGCGCCCGTGCCAGTTGCGACGATCACACCGCTGGAACTCTGCTCCTCTTTGGCCGCGCCGTCCTCGATGTGATAACGCGCGGACTGATGGCTGCGATGGCCGATGAAGAGCTCATTGAGCGCGCTGAGGCGTTCGCCCGTGTCGAGCAAGCCTTCGACCATAGTGCGATGCTCAATGTCAGCGTCGCCATGCCAGACGTGCGGCAGCATTGCCGCTAGCTCATCGACTCGATGACGCACGAGCACGCCATCGTAAAGGTCTGGTGCCGGGTTGATGCCGATGACGGGCTGCCCCGCTAAATACTTGGCGACGTTCGGGACGAGACCATCCTGTCCGACCGGAACTACGATATCTTCCGCCGTGAACAGGAAGCGATCGAGATCGGCGCGCCGTACCAACGCTTGGCGCCAATCCGCTGGGACTGCGGCACGCGCCGCCGCTATTACCTCACCGAAGCGTTGATGGCGCGTTTCCAGCGTGGCAAGACTCTGACCGCGCGTTTGGAGATAGAAACGCGCCTGCTCCAGTGTGGCGTGGCGCGCCAACAGTAATTCATAGTCGGTCTCCCGCGTGACGAAGACGGCTCTTGGCGCCAGCGTCGGCATGGCGTCCTCCCTATTTCGCGTCGATCAAGGCGGCCGGCTTTGCCGCGAACTCACGCATGACCGCCGCAAGGACGTCAGGCGTCACATTGAGATGTTCGATCGTGTCCAGCTTGCCGGCCAGTTCCCGCGCAGCCAAACCCATCAGCACGCCTGGAGGTAGGTCACGATAAATGGCAATGTGAGCTTGCTCGGCTTCGGCCTTGGCACTTTCGACCGTGCGGATGCGGTGGGCTTCGGCTGCCGCTTCAACCTCCGCCGCTTCGGCGACACCGGTGGCGCGATTACGTGCATTCTCGGCCTCTTCGGCGATCAACTGCTTCTCGCGCCGGGCCAGCTCGACCTTGTTCGCAAGCTCGTTCTCGGCAATTGCGCGCTCCTTGTCGACCGCCAACGCCCGACGCTCGAACATAGCTTCGTCCGCTTTCTGTTGCAGCGCTTCGAACGTGGGCGTTTGAAGCGCGCGCTCCAGCTCGCTGCTTGGCGTCAGATTGTTGAGCCGCACGGAGACGATCGTCAGGCCGAGCTCCGCCAGCGCAGGTTCGTTGGCCAGCGCCTTCTCGAGCTTCTGGCGTAGGGGCTCGATACCCGCGTCGAGCAGGCTTCGCACCGGAGCCGCTGCTAGGTAATCAAGCGCCGCCTGATTGACGAGCCCGGCGAGCCGTGTTTCGATCCGTTCCACCGGCTGGCTAACATGCACGCCGTTGCCGAGATGGACCGTGAAGTCGATGCGCTCCGCCAGCCTCTCCGGCTCGGAGACGCGCCAGCTCAGCACGCCCTGGATATTGACAGCCTGGAAGTCCGAGCTGCGCCCCTTGACGAACAAGGTCATCTCGCGGTCGTCCATAGGGATCTCCGCAATGCTCGCCACATCCGGGCGGAACCAGAAAACCAGCCCCCGTCCGCTCTGGCGAAGTCGGCCGTTGCGGTAACGGATAACATGATGGCTAGCGTCCGCGCGCAGGCGTGCAACCATGCCGAAATTGCTGATGACGGCCATTGTCCTTCTCCTCTTCAGTCTTTGAGCCGATAAAGTTCTGCGGGCCGGAACGAAGCTCCGGTTTCCCGCTCGCCAGTGCCTTCGATCCAGCCCTTGTCGAGCAGGCGACGGCGGAAAGCCGGCTTGTTGAAGCGCGTGCCAAGGATTGCCTCATGGACGTTTTGGAGCTGGCGCAAGGTGAAAAGTTCGGGCAGCAGCGCAAAGCCAACCCGCGAATAGTCGAGCTTTCCACGCAGGCGCTTGACCGCGTGACCCAGAATTTCGGCGTGGTCGAATGCAAGCGGCAGCTCCTGGTCATCTTCGTTGCAGGCAGAGACTGTACCGCCCGTTTCGCCGTCCCAAGGAATGATCAACTCCGCGAGGGCCAGGTCAGCACCGTTTTTTAGCGCCGCAGCGAACTGGTCAGCCGGGAGCAGCGCAAAATAGCTGACCGTTATGACGCGCATGCGCGGATCGCGATTGGTTGCACCAAAGGTGTAAAGCTGCTCGAGGTAGGCATCAGGCATATGCGCCTTTTGCGCGAGAACACGGCGAGCCGCCTCGTCCAACCCCTCGCCGATGCCGACAAAGCCGCCAGGCAATGCCCAACGATCCTTGTGGGGCTCTTCGCCGCGTTGCTGCAGCAAGGCGCTGAGTTGTCCATCGATGATGCTCATGAGCACCAGGTCTACCGTCACCGAGGGGCGCTCGTAGCTTGCTGGCTCATAGCCTTTCAGGAAGTCCGCCTCGGTCACAACCCACCCTTATGTGCGATACGCGCATTAGTTATGTCTAATTCGATAATATGTCAAACGGAAATATGCATAATGGATCTAAGCTAGGCGACCGCGGTGAACCTAGCGCTCACGGCGAGAGGATTGACAACGCGCTACTAGCTGCTCACACGGAGCGCGGCTGGATCCTCCACGCAGAAACATTTTGCAAACCAGTCGACGGCGGGTCTGTGAACAGACGGCAGCTCAGGGAGCCGTCCTGAGGGCATGGATCACGGGTTTGTTGGCGTTGCTACGCGGTGGCAGCATCGAATTTGGCATCTCGCCAAATTGACTATGCCGGCCTAACGCCGCAAATATTTGCGAATGATCAGGCCCATCATCCTTGCAATTGGATGCCTCGCTGTAGCGCTTGTCTCGTGCAGCGAGGCACCAGCGGACGGGCCGCCAGCGCATTACGGCGACAGCCCACCTTACCCGTCGCCAGACCCATCGGCGGTAGCAATCTTCCAGAAATGGAAAAAGGCGAATGCCCTGCCTGCAGTAATACTCGAACCGCGCGGAACGGCTCCGGCGACTCCAGGCGGGACGCGCATCGGGGGACCAGTCTGGCTGGCTGCCGGCGAAAGCTGGCCGAAGGACGCGAAGGGCAGGCCGATGACGTTTCTCGCGCAGGTCGATTTCTCGAATGTTCCCCGCGTGCCTGATTATCCAGCAACGGGCGTGCTTCAGTTTTTCATCGGCCGCGACATCTATTTCGGCGCCGATTTCAATCATCCAGAAAAGGGTTCATTCCGCGTCATCTGGCGCGAGAGCTTTGTCGGCAAGGGCAACCTCCGCTTCGGCAAGTCACATGACAAGAATGGCATGGACGTCTATTCGCCGATCGCAGGCGATACCGTGGCGAGAGGCATAAAACTCGAAGGTAAGCGGGTTATGCATGAGCCGTCGATCGATTCATGGCTCTTCCGGCGTGATTTGGCGAATATCGCCAGCTCAACGGGGCGAGGCACCGTCAACGCCCTTGTCCAGGCGCGCTTCACCGATCGCCCGGAACATCATCACATCGGCGGACATCCCGAGTTCACACAGGATGACTGGCGCGGCGAGCGGCGCTACCACGGCGTAGATCGAGTTTTGCTCAATCTGTGGAGCGATGATCACATCATGTGGGGCGATGCGGGGCAAGGTCAGTTCCTGATCCGACGGGAAGATTTGCTGAAAAGGGATTTCAGCCGAGTCTTCTACCGGTGGGATTCCGGCTAAGGTCGCCCATTGGCTGTAAAGCTGACCCGCTCACGGAAGTCGTTGGATGAGGGTGCGGCAACATCGCGTTCGGGGATGGCAAACGACATCGACTCTCTTTGCCGGGCTCAAGTTGGAGATATTGTCGTGCAGGATGTTCCGCAAACGCCGATGGAAGCGCTGCGCTTATTTCGGAATCCGGAATCGGAGGATTGGGAACGTGATTATGCCGCTATGATGATCACGTCCCTCGACGAAGCTTTGCCTGACCTTGTCGCGACGGCCCGCGATCCGACCGTCAGCGAAGCGCTGCAGCAGCGCGCCGCCGAATGTCTGGCCGGAGCGTGGCGGGATAGAGGATTGCTCATGACCGCGGACATTTCCGGGTTCACGCCCATCGCCCGACAGGAGATCCTCTTTCACCGTGGTGAGGGGCCGCCGTTTCGCGGCTGAACTCGTGAACGACCGACCGCTTTCGACGATGCCTCCCAAGCCTCTGAACGGCGGCAATGTTGGCGGGAGTGGACTTTGCATGAATGCTGCCACGCATGATAGTAATACCAGAAACTGTGCCCCAAATGTGCGATACTGCCGCCGCGTTTGAGCTCAGCATTGCCGGAATCCCAGCATTGCTCTCTGCTGTGCCCAGGAATAGGGA
>CBHCMH010000098.1:0-6966 GCA_965974445.1 uncultured Rhizorhapis sp. | reverse complement strand
CAATGCGGACATGCGGGCGGCCTTCTTCATGGAGCGGGGCTATCCCCACACCATGTGCGTGAACAGAAATGGGGAGCGGTTCGTCAACGAAGCCATTTCTTACAATGATTTCGGCGCAGAGATGATCGCCGACCAACAGCGGACGGGCGCCAACACGCCATGCTGGATGATTTTCGACGCCACGGCGCGGTGGCGCTATCCGATCGGCGTTGTCATGCCTCCCGTCATCATGCCTGACATGCTCGTCCCCCGCGAATGGTGGGACAATGTGCTATACAAGGCCGGTTCCATTCAGGAACTCGCCCGCAAGATCGAGGTCGATCCCGCAGTCCTGCAACGCAGCGTGGAGCGCATGAACGGCTTTGCCGAAAGAGGTGTGGACGAGGAGTTCCACCGCGGCGAAAATGCCTATGACATGGTCTTTGGCGATCCCCGCAACGCACCCAATCCCTGCCTCGGCAAGATCGAGAAGGCGCCTTTCTACGCGATCCCGGTCGATCTTGGCGACATCGGCACGAAGGGCGGTTTGCGCACGGACGAGAACGCCAATGTCCTTCGGCCGGACGGCACGCCCATCGAGGGGCTTTACGCGACCGGCAATGTGTCCGGCGCGGTCACCTATGATTCCTATCCGGGCGCGGGGGGCACGATCGGGCCGGCGATGGCCTTCGGCATGGTTGCCGCGGAACATATCGCGCAACGCAACAGCAACAGCATGGGAGCCCGGCATGGCGAGTGACGCGAACAGTGCGAGCGGCGCGCGCGAATTGGTGGACATGCGCGACGCATCCTCGTCCGTCGTGGACCTTCCGCTTGACGCCCGCGCGGCTGGGCCGGTCGACGCCGTCTATGATGCGATCGTTATCGGCTTTGGCCTTGCAGGCGCGAGCGCCGCGCTGGAGGCGGCCGAACAGGGGCTGAAAATATTGTTGATCGACCGCTTTCAGGGCGGCGGCGCAAGCCAGATGAGCGGCGGCATCGTCTATGCGGGCGGCGGCACGCATGTCCAGAAATCCTGCGGCGTCGAGGATAGCCCGGCCGCCATGGCCGATTATCTGCGAAAGGAGGTTGGCGGCCTCGTTTCGGATGAAGCTGTTCAGCGCTTCTGCGATGACAGCCTGGAGACGCTGGGTTTCCTGGAAAGGCATGGCGTCAATTTCAGCGGTCCCAAGGCGCCCAAGAAGACATCCCACCCCACCGACCAATATTATCTATATTTTTCCGACAATGGCACGGTGCCCGCCTATATGGGGCAGCACGCCCCGGCCGAGCGCGGCCATCGTACCAAAAATCCCGCCAAGGTCCCCGGTGCTCCGCCGCTGCCAGGAAAGAAGCCGCATGGCGGCTTTTCGGAAGGCGCCGACATGGGGTGGTATCTGATGGCCGCGATCAAGCAGGCGGTTGCGAAGAACCCGCTGATCACCGTGTTGCCGCAGGCCCGCGCCAGGCGGCTCATCGTAGAGGACGGCGTTGTGGTTGGCGTGCAGGTGGACGCCATTCCCCAGCGTGGCCTGAGCAGCCGGGTCCATCGTTGGGCCGAACGCCTTGCGAACAAGCTGACATTCCAGGTCATGCAGGTTCACCGTCCCTTCGCTTCCCTTTTCCGCTCGATCGAAAAGCTGTCCTCGCGCCCGTGCACATTCCGCGCGCGCCATGGCGTGGTCATTGCGGCGGGCGGTTACATTCGCAACCGGGCGATGATGGCCCGCTATGCCGCGCCCTATGTCCGGACGCTGCCGATCGGTTCCTTCGGTGACGATGGCGCGGGCATCCGCCTGGGTGCCTCCGCTGGCGGCGTTGGCGATCATCTCGACCGGATATCGGCATGGCGCTTCATCAACCCGCCCTATGACTGGACGAAGGGTGTCGTTATCGGCGCCTCGGGCGATCGACTGACGAATGAGGAGCAATATGGCGCGCACCTGTCGCGCGCCATCTATGAGCAGTCCGATGGTCGGGCATGGCTGGTGGTGGACGACGCGATCTGGCGCGCGGCGTTGCAGGAGGTCAATTCGGGCGACCTGTTCGAATTCCAGAAATTTCCCGTGAAGCAGGCGCAGAAGGGCGCGAAGAAGGCCGGCAGCATTGCCGAGCTGGCGGGCAAGATCGGGGTGCCGGCTGAGGCGATGGAGGCCGCCATAAGGGCCTATGGCGATGCGGCGCGGTCTGGCGCGCCCGATCCCATGGGCAAAAGCGACGCCTGTCGCCAGGCCTTTGGCCCGGGGCCCTATTACGCCATCAATCTTCGCCACGAAATGCCGATCAGCCCGATCACGGCCCTCAGCACCGGCGGGCTCCGCGTCGATGAACATTCGGGCGGCGTCCTGGATGAAAGGGGTCAGACCGTTCCCGGACTTTATGCTGCGGGACGTTCGGCCATTGGAATTCCCTCGAACAACTATGTCAGCGGTCTGTCGCTGGCCGATTGCGCCTGGTCGGGCCGCCGCGCCGCCAGCGCGATAGTGAAGCGGTCCCGAGCGGACGGGCAGGGCGAAGGCGGGGATTCAGCCTTGTCGCCCGGCGCCGCGGCGGAGGCGGGATAGGGGCGATTTTCCAGCGATCGGACCCGATCGTTGAAAATAGCGGGAAACAAGGAATCCGGCGCGGGATTCGATCTCATTCAATCAGATCGAAACCCGCGCCGGAGGATCGGTCTGACCGCAAAGGCTGGCTATTCCCGGTGCGCCCGACCTTCGTCCCGCTGTTCGATCAACCGATCCATGTGGTTCCCGGCCTTGCACGAGGTGGACAGCAGACCGAATGATCCATCGGGGGCATTCGATCCTGTTCGTCGCCATCTGCGCCTCGTCTGAATCATCCTTGTTGCATCAGTCTCCGGCGGCTTTCGCTCAGTCCTCCGCAGGCAGCGTCGAGCAGGCGGGCGGCCTTGAGGAACAGGTGAGCATCGCATTCCGCGCTGAAACCCATGCCGCCGTGCACCTGAATATTCGTGCCCGCATTCTCTCGCGCCGCCCGCAGGGCGAGGTTCAGCGCGGCATCGGCCTGCGAGCCTGCCGCGTCTTGCCCCTCCGTGAAGGCGAGCGCGGCGAAGCTCGTCAGTTCCTTTGCCGCGTGCGCCATGATCGCCATGTTGGCGCAATGATGCTTGACCGCCTGGAATGCGCCGATCGGTTGACCGAACTGCTCGCGGACCTTCGCATATTCAACGCCGCGCTCGCAACATTCGGCAGCGATCCCGGCAAGCAACGCCGCGATCAGGAGCCTGCCGCGAATAGCAGTATCGGGGCTGGCGTCCACCAGCAGCGGTTCATTGGCTGGCGCAGCGAAAACGGGGCGGCCCCAATGCACGTCGTCATCGATCTCCAGCGCGCCGTTGGCGCGGATCTCGACGCCTTCGCGGGTCAGCGCGACGAGGTGGGTCGCCCCCTCCGCGTCGATCGCCCGGCCAACGCCCTGTGCGTGGCCATGCAACGCGAAGGCCGCGCGGGCTTCCCCCGCCAGCAGCGCTCCCACGGTATCGCTGTCGCCTGCCTGATGGACGGCATGGGCCGCTATCACCGTGGCGGGATAGTTTGTGGAGATCAACTGCCGGCCAAAATCCTGCGCGGCCAGAACCTCCTCCAGCGCGGAGAGGCCGATGCCGCCCGCCTCCTCCGGTACGCTGATGCCCAGCCAGCCCAAGTCGACAATGGATTGCCAGCGGTTAGGTTCGCCATCCGGGTCGTCGCGCAGGCGCGAGACGGGTAAGACCGTACGAACTGGCCGCGTAAAGCTGTCGACCAGCTCGTGCGTATCGCCCAGGCTACGGAATATCGTCATGATTTGCCCCTCGGCAGTCCGAGAACCCGCTCGCCGATAATGTTGCGTTGAATTTCTGCCGTGCCACCCGCGATCGTCTCGGAAAACGCATCCAGATATTCGAAGGCCCAGCCATGGTCGCCGGCGAGCGCGGGCGAACCGATGCCGTACAGGTCGATCGCCGCATCGGACGCGCGCTTGGCGAGTTCGGCGAAATAGAGGCGGATCAGTGACCCTTCCGAACCGGGCGTGCCCGTTTCGCTGGCAAGGGCGAAGCTGTAGGACATGGCCCGCAGCGCCGCGGCATCCGCCAGCAGATCGGCCAGTCGGGGCGCGAGCATCGGGTCGGTGCAGTCCCGCGCCAGCCTTTCGATCTTGTCGACCAGCCCGATCTGAAGCGCGAGGGACGCGGTGCCGCGTTCGAAGCCGAGCGTCGCCATCGCCGTTTTCCAGCCATTGTTCAGTCCGCCAACCACGGCCTGATCGATGGGCAGACGGACCTGATCGTAGAAAACCTCGCAGAATTTGGCCGGGCCCGCCATGGTTTCGATCGGGCGGACGGTGATGCCCGGCAGGTTCATCGGACAGATGACCCAGGTGATGCCCCGGTGCCGTTCCGACCCCGGTTCGGTGCGGATCAGCAGTTCCTGATAATCGGCTATGTCCGCATAGCTGCTCCAGATCTTCTGGCCGTCGATGATGATCTCGTCGCCCTCGACGCGTCCCTGCGTGCGCAAGCTGGCAAGGTCCGACCCTGAACCGGGCTCGGAAAAGCCCTGACACCAGATCGCCTCGCCCGACAGGATCCTGGGCAGGTGAAAGGCCTTCTGCGAGTCGCTGCCGCAGGCGATGATCGTCGGCCCTGCATGGTTCACGCCGACGAAGGACGCGTTATGGGTGCTGGGCGCCCCGGCGCGGGCATATTCCTCAAACCAGATGATCTGCTGCGCGACGGGGAGGCTGCGGCCGCCAAATTCGCTCGGCCATGTCAGGCCAGCCCAGCCGCCGTCATACATTTTCCGCTGCCAGTCCAGGACATAGCGGCGGGATTCAGGACCATCCAGCGGCGCGGCATGGTCGGGGATATTCGCCTCAAGCCAGGCCCGGGCCCCGGCCCGGAACGCGGCCAGCGCGTCATCTTCATTGCTGTCGGTTGCGATCGTCATGGGTCAGGCCGCGTCCGCCCAGGTCAGCTCGGCGGCCGCCCGCGCCTGTCCACCGCTGCCGCCCAGTTCACCAAGAAGCGCCTTGAGGCGATAGGTCCACAGGTGCAGCGGAAATTCCAGCGTCAGACCCATGGCGCCGCAGAATTGATGAAGATCATATGTAAAGAGGGGAATGGCGTCCTGCGCATAGGTGGCCGCCATCGCGCAGATGGCCTCATCGTCCGACCATGCGGCGCGCAGTGCCAGCCATTTCGTGGCATTGGCGGTGGATGCCGCCGTCGCGAGGCGATGCTGCACCGCCTGGAACGAACCCAATGCGCGGCCGAACTGCTTGCGGGTCTTCACATGCTCAAGGACAGTATCCAGCGCCGCCTGCATCAGCCCGGCCGCTTCGACCGCGATCGACAGACGCCAGCGGCGCAGGACGGGGGCGACCATGTCGCCGCCGAAGCGTTGCACCGCTAGTCCCTCGACGCTCTCCAGCCTGCCATAGGGGTAGGCGAACAGGCATTCGACCGGAACGACCCTGTCCGGGCTGACCGAGATCAGGCTGACAGCATCATCCTCGACAACGACCAGCGAACGCGCCTGAGGCAGGAACCGTGCGGGTCCAAGTGCGGAACCGCGTAGCACGGCCAGGGGGCGCTGCAGCGCGTCGATCGGGAACAGGGGGCCGACCAGCGCGGATGTCGCTACTTCGGCACACAGCGGCAGCCGGGCGATGCGTTCGACGATCAGCGCCGCGTCAAGAGGCGAGAAGCCTTCTTCCCTCGCGATATCGAGAAAGCCGGACACCGCCAGTTCGGCATCCAGCGTTTCGGAAAAGGCGACAAAGGTCGCATGTTTGGGTGGCTCGATCTTCTGGGTGGTGATGAGCTGTTCCAGCCCGTCCAGAATGGCGGCCTGATTGTCGTCTGGTTCAAAGTTCACGGCTTTACTCGCTGGGAAGGTCGAGGAAACGGCGGGCGGCAAGGTTGAGCTGGATCTCCGCGGCGCCGGAGGCGATGCCTGCCGCGATGGCGCGCTGGTGATGGGCCTGCTGCATGGGATCGTCGCCCAGCATGCCTTCGGGCATATATTCCAGCATGAAATCGGACACCGCATGGTCCGCCTGGACCACGGAAAAACGGGCAAGATTGCCGAATGCCGATGGCGGTGCGCCCTTGGCGCGCTCATCGACCACGCGATAGACCATCATCCGCGCCGCTTCGCATTTCGCCAGCACGCGGCCCGCCCGGTCCTTGATGACGGGGTCATCGAACCGGCCGTCGGCCTTCAGCTTGGCAATCGCCCGGTCCAGAATGCGTCGCGCGAAAGCGTAACGCGGAATGCCGATGCGTTCGTTCTGAAGCGCGTAGCTGATGATTTCCCACGCCTGTCCCTCGGCGCCGAGCCGGTTTTCCTCCGGCACGAAAACGTCGTCGAAGAAGAGTTCGTGAATGTCGCCCTCTCCGATCAGCGCGTCGATCTCCTTGACCTGGATACCCTTGCTGGTCATCGGGACCAAGAGGATCACGATGCCGGCCTTGCCGGTCCCCGTGCGGGCGAGCAGGAAACAATGATCCGCGAGCCCGGCATAGGAAGTCCAGACCTTCGCGCCGTTGACGACATATCCGCCGTCCACCTTTTCGGCGCGCGTCTGGAGCGAGGCGAGATCGGACCCGGCCGACGGTTCGGAAAAGCCCTGACACCAGATCACATTGCCTGCGACGATATCGGGCAGATAGCGCTGCTGCTGTTCCGGCGTGGCGTAGCGCATCATCACCGGGCCGATCCAGTTGACGTTCATATATTGGGGGCCCCTGGGCTCGCCCGCCGCCCATATCTCTTCCCCGAGGATGAAATGGTCCCAGGATTTTCCGTCCTCGCCGCCGAACGCGCGCGGCCAATGCGGAATCAGCATTCCTTCGCCGGCCAGTGTCTTGCAGAAGGACTTGGAAAAGTCCGTCTGCTGCTTCGATCCGGGACCATGCACGGCGATCTCGCTCCAGTTCGACGGGAGGCGTTCGTCCAGAAGCTTTCGGACCCGGTCCCTGTAACG
>CBHCMH010000097.1:0-6968 GCA_965974445.1 uncultured Rhizorhapis sp. | reverse complement strand
GGCGACGAAACCGTGACCATGGCGGGGGACCTGCGCGATTATCTTTCGCAGGCATCCGTCAGCAGCCCGCAATTCGCCGAGGGGTACATCTTTCAGGTGGTGACCCGAAAACTGAACGAATCGGCCATCATCGAGATCGGAACGGACGGCGTCGCCCGGACGGCGGCGATGGTCGACCCCGACAACCGCGCCGCTGAGAACCGGATCACCCCTGACGTGGTGGAACGCCTGGCCGGGGGTGAGAATGTCGTGGTGAAGGCAACGGCGGACCGGATAGAGGCGGTGACGCTGCTCGACCCGGCGGCACGCATCTACCTTTATGCTTCACGCGACTCTGATGTACCCGCTTTCAGCCAGATGGAGCGCGCGCGAGCCGTGTTGGCGGATTATGAGGATTTTACGCAGAGATCCCGCGCGCTTCAGCTGCAGTTCAACGCCGCGCTGTTCGTGGGGTCGCTGCTGCTCGTGGGAATTGCCGTCTGGATCGCGCTGGCCGTGGCCGACCGGCTCGTCCGACCGGTGGCTGAACTTGTCGATACGGCGCGAAAGATCACCGCAGGCGACCTTTCTGCCCGCGTCCCCGGCCCCCACACACGGGATGAAGTCGGCACGCTTGCCAGTGCGTTCAATCGTATGACGCAACGGCTCGAGGCGCAGACGCGGGCACTCGTCAACGCCAACAGCCAACTGGACAATCGCCGCGCCTTTATCGAGGCGGTGCTGTCAGGGGTGACCGCGGGCGTGCTTTCGGTCGACCAGAATGATTTGATCCAGCTTGCCAATAGCTCAGCCAAGACGATTTTGCAGAATGAAGACGGCGACATTGTTGGCCAGCCCCTGTCCGCGCTTTCGCCGGAACTCGCCGGCCTGCTGAGCTCCGGGGAAAATGCCGCCATCGTGCAGGTGCGCGCCAATGCCGACCTGCGGACGCTTGCCGTCAAGGTCGTGAAGGACAGTTCGGGCCATGTGCTGACATTCGATGACATTACGCAGCAGCTGTCCGACCAGCGCCGCGCGGCATGGTCGGACGTGGCGAGGCGGATCGCCCATGAGATCAAGAATCCGCTCACCCCTATTCAGCTGGCCGCGGAACGGCTCCAACGACGCTATTCGGGCGAAGTTGCCAACGACCGCCCCACCTTCAACCGGCTGACGGGAACAATCGTGCGGCAGGTTGGTGATCTGCGCAGGATCGTGGACGAATTTTCATCCTTTGCCCGCATGCCGAAGCCGGTCTTCCGACCGGAATCGATAGCCGATATCGCGCGTCATTCGCTATTCCTCCAGGAAGTGGCGCATCCGGACATCAGCTTCACATTCGAAAATGCAACATCTTCAGGGGAAATTGTCTGCGACCGGCGGCAAATGGGCCAGGCTCTCACAAATATCGTCAAAAATGCGGTTGAAGCGATTGAAGTTAAAACTGTAACTGAAAATCCGGATGCCAAGGGCACGGTCCGAATGCGGCTTTCCGAGCAGGAAGACGGCAAGCTCGTCATTACTGTTCAGGATGACGGGATCGGCCTTCCCGTGGAGCGCGACCGGATTATCGAACCCTATATGACGACCCGGCAGAAGGGCACTGGACTTGGCCTCGCCATCGTCAAGAAAATCATCGAAGAGCATTTCGGCGAAATTCGCTTTGAAGACGCGCCGGGCGGCGGCACCTGCGTGCGCATTATCCTCGATCCCCGGATGCTCGAACGGCTTGACGAAAACGAACCGGACCCGGTCCAAGATAAGGTATGATAACAGATGGCGCTTGATATTCTGATTGTCGATGACGAAGAAGACATTCGCGACCTTGTCTCGGGTGTGCTTGAGGATGAAGGGTATGAAGCCCGCGCCGCCGCCCATAGCGACGCCGCGCTGCACGCCATCGACGAACGCCGCCCCTCGCTGGTGCTCCTGGATGTCTGGCTTCAGGGATCGAAGCTCGATGGTCTGGAACTGCTCGACGAAATCAAGAAACGCGACGCTTCGCTGCCGGTGCTGGTGATTTCCGGGCACGGCAACATCGACACCGCCGTTGCCGCGATTCGCAAGGGCGCGGTCGATTTCATCGAAAAGCCGTTTGAAGCCGACAAGCTGCTCCATCTCGTCTCGCGTGCAACCGAAACAGACCGTTTGCGGCGCGAGAATGAAGCGCTCAAGGCCCGGGTGGGGCAGGCCGACGAACTGACCGGCAACAGTAGCGCCATCAACGCGGTGCGCGCGACGTTGAAGCGCGTGGCGGGAACGGGGAGTAGGGTCCTCATTTCCGGACCGGCCGGCGTCGGAAAAGAAGTCGCCGCTCGAATGCTCCACAGTTGGAGCGGTCGCGCCGACGCCCCCTTCATCATTGTCACGGCGGCCAGGATGACGCCCGACCGGGTGGAAGAAGAACTATTCGGTATAGAAGACGGCAACGGCATGGTCCGGCCTGGCCTGCTGGAACAGGCGCACGGCGGCACGCTCTATCTCGATGAAATCGCCGACATGCCGTTGACGACGCAGGGAAAAATTCTTCGTGTCCTGACCGATCAAAGCTTTACACGGGTGGGGGGGCAACGCTTTGTTAAGGTCGATGTGCGGGTCATTTCCTCGACCGCGAGGCAGCTTGCAGCCGAAATAGAGCAGAAGCGGTTTCGCGAAGATCTGTTCTACCGGCTCAATGTGGTGCCTGTCAGCATTCCGCCGCTGAACGAACGACGAGACGATATTCCTGCGCTCGTCGACCATTATTTCGCCCGCTATGCCGCCGAACGGCGCGTGCGTTCGCCCGATGTCGCGACCGACGCCATGGCGGCTTTGCAGGCCTATGAATGGCCCGGCAATGTCCGGCAGCTTCGCAATGTCATCGAACGGACCATGATATTGGCGCCAGGCGATCGCATTGGCCGCATCGACCTCGATCTGCTGCCGCCTGAGGTTACCGGCGGGGGCTCACATGACGGGGTCAGTCAGACGGCCATCATGGGCGCGCCGCTGCGGGAGGCTCGTGAAAGCTTTGAACGGGAATATCTGAAGATTCAGATCAAGCGCTTTTCCGGAAATATCTCCCGAACAGCAACATTCATTGGCATGGAGCGTTCGGCGCTGCATCGCAAACTGAAGTTGCTCGGTATTAGCGACAGCAAAGGCGGAGAGGACTGACCGGCCGAAACTTTGTTGCACTGCACATAGACCTGCAGCCAGAATCGGGTTATGCCTGTCACAGGATTCCCTGATAGGCAGGGGACGGCAGACGCCATGCAACGGCGCGACGCGGACCATGATCCGCCAATAATGGAGCTATGCATATGGCCGACAAGATCAATAACCTTCAGGATATCTTCCTGAACTCCCTTAGAAAGACCAAAACTCCCGTCACGATGTTCCTGGTGAAGGGCGTCAAATTGCAGGGGATTATCACCTGGTTCGATAATTTCTCCGTATTGCTGCGGCGCGATGGCCAATCGCAACTTGTCTACAAACATGCCATTTCGACGGTGATGCCGGCACAGCCGATGGACCTCACCGACATTCGGAAGGCCTTTGAGAATAATCAGCGCAAGCCCCGGTTATTGCAGGAGATATTCCTGAACGCCGTGCGCAAGTCCGGCGATCCGGTCACGATGTTCCTGGTCAACGGGGTCATGTTGCAGGGCGAAATAGCCGCCTATGACTTGTTCTGCATGCTTCTGGAGAGAGACGGCATGGCCCAGCTCGTCTACAAGCATGCCATTTCCACAGTGCAGCCCGCCCATCCTCTCGACCTTTCGGCCGAGGGTGAGGACGAGGATATGGACGACGATTGAGCGTTTTTGAGCGTGAGGTCGAGGACGGCATAACGCGCGGTACCCGCGCGGTGATTGTGCATGCCGATCAGATGCGGGGCGGGCGCGATGTGGACGCCCGCCTCGATGAGGCTGCCGGACTTGCTGCCGCCATTGGCATCGATGTGCACGCCCGCCAGGCCTTCCGGGTCCGCGCGCCCCGGTCCGCGACATTGTTCGGCAGCGGTCAGGTCGATAACATTTCCGAGCTTGTGGAGCATAATCGCGCGGAACTCGTCATCGTCGATAACAGCCTGACCCCGGTTCAGCAAAGCAATCTGGAAAAGGCGACCGGCGCGAAGGTCATTGACCGCACGGGCCTGATTCTGGAGATATTCGGCGAACGCGCGGCGACGGCCGAGGGGCGTCTCCAGGTGGAACTGGCCCACCTGGATTATCAGGCCGGGCGTCTCGTCCGGAGCTGGACCCACCTGGAACGGCAGCGCGGGGGCTTCGGTTTTCTGGGCGGCCCCGGTGAAACCCAGATCGAGGCGGACCGGCGGATGATACGCGACCGCATGGCCAAGCTGCGGCGGGAACTGGATCAGGTGAGCCGGACTCGCGGGCTGCACCGCCAGCGCCGGAAGCGCGCGCCATGGCCGATCATCGCGTTGGTTGGCTACACCAATGCCGGAAAATCGACATTATTCAATAGGTTAACTGGCGCTGACGTCATGGCGGAAGATCTACTCTTCGCCACGCTGGACCCCACCATGCGCCAAATTTCGCTTCCTGGATTGGACAAGGCCATATTGTCCGACACCGTAGGCTTCGTCTCCGATCTGCCCACGCAGCTGATCGCGGCATTCCGCGCAACGCTGGAGGAAGTGATTGCCGCGGACCTGATCGTCCACGTCCGTGACATCTCCCATCCCGATAGCGACGCCCAACGCGCGGACGTGCTGGATGTCATCAGCGAGCTGGGCCTGGGCGGGGAAGGGGCCTCACCGATGATCGAGGCCTGGAACAAGATTGACATGCTCGGCGAGGACGAAAGACAATTCGCGCAGGAAACTGCGGCACGCAGGGACGATGTCGTTTTGATTTCCGCCCTGGACGGGGCGGGCGTCGATGACTTGAAGCGCTTGATCAGCGCGAAGCTGACAACGCAAAGCCGTATCCGTCACATCGTTCTTGCCAGTGAAGATGGCGCCGGACTCGCCTGGCTGCATGCCAATGGCGAAGTTCTCGAAAGTCGGCTGGAGGAAAAGTCGCTGCACGTCAGCGTGCGCTTGTCCGATGCCGACTATGCGCGGTTTCAGGCGCGCAAATCCTGAATATATCCGCCGGTTATCGGCGCTTCGCCTGCTGCCAGAGGGCCTCTTTCTCGTCGAGTGACAGACTGGCAAAGGCAGGCCCGCCAATGTCTTCCATGATCCGGAAACGCCGCTCGAACTTTGCGTTGGCCGACCGCAGTGCCTGCTCCGCGTCAACCCGCAGGTGCCGGGCGAGATTGACGACGGCAAAGAGCAAATCGCCGATTTCCTCTTCCTTTTCCTCCTGAGAGGAAGCAAGTGCAACTTCCTGTAATTCTTCATCAATCTTGGCGCGAACGCCCACCGTGTCGGGCCAGTCGAAACCCGTTCGGGCGGCGCGCTTTTGCAGCTTCTCTGCGCGGAGGAGCGCGGGCAGCGCCGTCGCCACACCAGCGAGGGCGCTTTGGTCGTCGTCCGTAGCGCGCTCGGCGGCCTTGAGCTCCTCCCAACCTGGAGAGTGGCCGTCATCGCCAAAGATATGCGGGTGCCGTCGCGTCATTTTGTCGCAGATACCCTCGATGACATTCTGCATGGCGAAATGGCCGGCTTCCTCGGCCATGCGGCTATGAAAGACCACCTGAAGCAGAAGGTCGCCAAGCTCGTCGGCCAGGGCCGTCATGTCGTTCCGCGCGATGGCGTCGGCGACCTCATAAGCTTCTTCGATGGTATATGGCGCGATCGTGGCGAAATCCTGCGCCAGATCCCACGAACAGCCTTTGTCGGGGTTCCGCAAGGTTGCCATGATGTCAGTGAGGGGAGTGATATCCGGTGGCGCGACTGGCTTCATCTTTAAGTCCGATAATATATATTATGTTAAATCAAGTCTTGCGTGAAGGAGGGTGGTGGAGTTGATCACGTCGGCTCCAGGATCATTTCGTCGCCTTCCACGCGCCAGCTTTTCAACTGCGACAGGAAATTCATTCCAAGCACGTTCACGCCTCCGAATGCAGGCGACACCACGATGGTGAGATCGGACGCCCGCAGCGGTCCAATCTCAAGCGTCGCGATATTGGACCGCCGCGCTTCCACAGGCCCATTCGCCGTCGTCAGGACCATAGGAAAGCCGGATTGATCGATATTCAGTCCCGCATCGATGGCGGCGCTTTCCGAAACGGCGGTGATGCTGGCTCCGCTGTCGATCAGAAAGCGCATATCCTGGCCGTTGACCAGCGCGTTTACCCAGAAATGGCCATCAAGCGATTTGTTGATGCGCAGGGTCGAACCCTCGATCCGCTGCTGCGCTTCGCCCGTCACTTCCGATTTTACCCGGTTGGCCACCCCGCCAATTTCGCTCCGATAGCTGAAGATGGCGAGCGCAATCACGAAGATCGCCACCCACCACAGGACCATGCTGAGCGCCCCGGTCAGCGACCAGCGCCGCGAAAGCAAAGCACTGCCGACGAGGACCATGGCCAGCATCAGCCAGACGATTTCGGCTGACTGCGCTCCGCTCACTTCAGGTCCACAGTCATGCCGTCAAAGCCGGGAACAACCCCGGCTGGCAAAGTGTCGAGAAGGTGCGCATAGTCCATGCTCTGGTCCATATGCGTCAATATCGCCTGACCGGGGCGGACCGCGACAATCGCGCTCAGCGTAAGGGCAAGGTGCGTGTGCGTGGGATGCGGCCGCTCGCGCAGGGCATCGACGACCCAGATATCAGTACCCGAAAACAGCGTCAGCATGTCCCTCGTGACTTGATGGAAGTCCGTGGAATAGGAAATTGAAAAATCGCCGTTTTCAAAACGAAAACCGGTGGAATAGATGTGGCCGTGCGGCTGATCGACAGTTTTTATCCTGATGTCGCCGATGGTCATCTCGTCAGGCAATATAGAAGCAGCAACCGTGGGTGGATAGCCATCGCGCCCTTCAAAGACATATTCGAAGCGGCGGCGTAAATGGTCCAGCGTCTGCCGCC
>CBHCMH010000096.1:0-6976 GCA_965974445.1 uncultured Rhizorhapis sp. | reverse complement strand
GGATTGCGGCCGGCATGGGCGCTTTTCCCCGTGACCAGAATCGAAAAATAGCCGCATCCGGCCCATGCGCCAGCCAGTGTGCCGTCGGGCAACGCCGGTTCGTAGGTGAGGGCGGCGAGCTTGCCCTGCGCCGCGCGGGCGATCAGCGCGGCCGAGGAGGGGGAGCCAAGTTCTTCGTCGCTGTTGATGACGACCTCATAGCCCAGGCGCCAGGCCAGCGGACTTTGTTCGAAGGCGCTGAGCGCCGCGAGCATGATGGCAAGGCCACCCTTCATATCGGCCACGCCGGGTCCGTTCAGCCTTGAGCCGTCCAGCCAGTCCAGATGCTGGAACGGGTCGTCTGCCCCGAAAACTGTGTCCATATGCCCGGTCAGCAGGATGCGCCGCGGTGCTTCCGGCCGGACATTGAGATGCAGGTGATGCCCATAATCAAGCGTCGCGGTCCGGCCATCGGGGAGGATGGATTCCACCGGGGCAGGCTCTTCAAGGCTGATCTCACCGGGGAGGGTTGAAAAGGCGTCGGTCAGGGACTGCGCCAGCTCCGCAAGGCCGGGGAGATTGCGCGAGCCGCTGCCGATGGCGGCCCAGCGTTCCACCTGCTCCAGCATCGGGGCATGGGACGCCTGGTCGAGGATCGCAGCTTCAGCTTCGGAAATTGCGCTCATGCGTAATGTTATAACGCATGTGGCGTTTTCTCTCCAGCCAAATCGGCCGAAGTCCCGGTCAGCGCTTGACCAGCGTCACCTGCGCAACATGAATGCCGCCGCCCCGGAAACCGCCCTCGCAATACATCAGATAGTATCGCCACAGCTTGACGAAGCGTTCGTCGAAATGCGCGGGAAGCTGGCCTGCATCGACGGCTGCGTCGAAATTTGCCCGCCAGCGCCGGAGGGTTTCGGCATAATGCTCGCCGAAATGGACGGGGTCTTGCCAGATAAGGCCCTGCGCCTCTGCGATGGCGCGGAAGCGGCTTTCGGAGAGGAGCATGCCGCCGGGAAAGATGTACGACTGAATGAAATCGGCGCTGGCGGCATAGCGTTCGAACAGCGCGTCATCGATCGCGATATACTGGATGGCGGCGCGGCCTCCCGGCTTCAACAGCCGGTGGATGGCGGCGATATAGTCGGGCCAATAGTCTTGCCCTACGGCCTCGACCATTTCGACGCTGGCGATGGCGTCATATTGGCCGGTGGCGTCGCGATAGTCGGTGAGCAGGATGCGGGCGCGGTCTGCCAGTCCGGCCTCCACCAACCGCGCCTCGGCAAAATCCCGCTGGCGGGGGGACAGGGTCAGGCCGTCATAACGGATCGCTGGCTTGTCCAGCGCCGCAACGGCCAGACCGCCCCAGCCGCAGCCGATTTCCAGTAAACTAACGCCTTCCGTCAGGTTGAGGCGGGCAAGGATCGCCTCATTCTTGCGCCGCTGCGCGGCTTCAAGCGGTTCATGCCTGTCCTCAGGATCGTTGAACAAGGCACTGGAATAACTCATGCTTTTTTCAAGCCAGAGCGCGTAGAAATCATTGCCGAGATCGTAGTGAAACTCAATATTCCGCCGCGCCCGCCGGCGATCGTTGCGCCGCCGCATATGCGTGACCTTAGCGAAGATACGGCCAAAGCCCCGCGCCCGGGCAACGCCGCCCAACGTCCGGCCATTGCGCATGAACAAATCGAACAGCTGCACGGCATCCGGGCTGTCCCATTCCCCCGCCGCCCATGCGCGATACCATCCAGCCGAGCCCGAACTGGTCAGGCGGAGAAGCGCGCGCCAGCTTTCAAGCTGAACTTCGCAAACAGGGCCGGGTCCGCGGCCGCCGAGGATCCGGGTGGTGCCGTCGGGAAGCCATGCCTCCAGAGCCCCCTGTTCCAGCCCTTCGTCGATCCGGTCCAATATCCTATGGAACAGCGGCGCAAAAAGGCGGTTCAGAATGGGCGCGCGTTTGGGCAAGGCACCCTCTGCGACGTGCCGGGGGCGTTGGCGTCGGGGAGAAACGGCGTTCATGGCCTCATCTTGCCCGAGCGGCAGACGCGGCACAACGCCTCCCGGATCAGGCGTGTTCCGGCTGCTTCCCGACGGTCCAGGTCTGGCCTTTTGATACAAGTTTCTGGAGATCCGCGACCTTGCCCTTTGCCGCTGCGGCATTTTGCTCGATCACCACGCTGTCGAAAGTCGGGGCCGGATCATCATAGAGGACGCCGAGCGCCATCGGGAAAGGACCGAACGGCATTTCGACCAGCATATGCGCGACCGCGCGGTTGCGGACATCGTGGACGAGCACCCCGGCCGCTTCCCAATCGCCATCGACAACATCGACGACTTCCAGATGGAGATGGTCGAGGTTGAGCCGCAGGCCCTTGGTGCCGCCCTTCTTCATATCGCCGAAAAGCATGGGCTTGCCGTTTTCCAGCCAGAGCTGGCCAAGGTCAGCATTCTTCTTTTCGGTGAAGTCGGCGAACACGTCCTTGTTATAGACGATGCAGTTCTGGAAAATTTCGACGAAGCTTGCGCCCTTATGCGCATGCGCGGCCTTCAGTACGTCGGGAAGCTGCTTCGAGACGTCATAGGCGCGGGCCACGAAGCGCGCGCCCGAGCCCAGCGCAAAGGCTGCGGGACGGGCAGGGCGATCGACCGATCCGAACGGGGTTGAGGGGCTTTGCGTGCCCACCCGGCTCGTCGGGCTGTACTGGCCTTTGGTGAGGCCATAGATCTCGTTATTGAACAGCAGGATCTGGCAGTCGAGATTGCGGCGCAGCACATGCATGGTGTGATTGCCGCCGATCGACAGTGCGTCGCCGTCGCCGGTGATGATCCACACGTCGAGCTCCGGATTGGCGAGCTTCACCCCCGTCGCCACCGCCGGCGCGCGGCCGTGAATGGTGTGGAAGCCGTAGGTTTCCATATAATAGGGGAAGCGGCTGGAGCAGCCGATGCCGCTGACGAACACGACATTTTCAGGACGCACGCCGAGTTCCGGCATGGTCCGCTGCACCGCTTTCAGGATCGCATAGTCGCCGCAACCGGGGCACCAGCGCACCTCCTGGTCGGTCTCGAAATCCTTGATGGTGAGTTTGGTCATCTCGTTCATGCGAGATTCTCCTGTATGGCGGCCTCGATTTCCGCAATGCGGAAGGGCTGGCCGGATGTCTTGTTCAAGGGCTTGGCATCGACCAGATATTGATCGCGCAACACGGTCTTCAATTGGCCCGTATTCATTTCAGGCACCAATATCCGGTCATACCCCTTCAGCAGCTCGCCCAGATTGCGGGGCAGCGGCCAGATGTGGCGGATGTGAATATGGCTGACGTCATGGCCCTTGGCGCGGGCGCGGCGAACCGCCTGATGGATCGGGCCGAAGGTCGATCCCCACCCGACGATGGCCAGCTTGCCGCCCGGATTGCCGAGGCAGACCTCCTGTTCGGGTATGTCATTGGCAATGCCGAGTACCTTGTCGCGCCGGATTTCGGTCATGGCCTGGTGGTTGGCGGGCGAATAGTCGATATGGCCGGTATTCACCTGCTTCTCGATGCCGCCGATGCGGTGGAGCAGGCCGGGCGTGCCGGGCTTGATCCATGGGCGGGCAAGCTTCTGGTCGCGGCTATAGGGCCTCAGCCCGCCTTCCTGCGGTTCTTGCTGGAAGGTGACGGGGAAGGGCTTGTAAGCGGTCATGTCCGGCACCTGCCAAGGTTCGGCGGCGTTGGCGATATAGCCATCGGTGAGCAGCATGACCGGCGTCATATATTGGGTTGCAATGCGGCAAGCCTCGATCGCGCAATCAAAAGCGTCGCTGGGCGAGCTTGCCGCGATGACGGGCAGGGGCGCATCGCCATTGCGGCCATAGACCGCCTGATAGAGATCGGACTGCTCGGTTTTGGTGGGAAGGCCGGTCGAGGGACCGCCGCGCTGGCTGTTGACGATGACGAGCGGCAGTTCCGTCATGATGGCGAGACCAATGGCCTCACCCTTCAATGCAATGCCGGGGCCGGACGACGACGTGATGCCAAGCTGTCCCGCATAGCTGGCGCCTATGGCCGAAGCGACGGCCGCAATCTCGTCTTCGGCCTGAAAAGTCGTGACGCCGAATTCCTTGAGCCGCGAGAGATGATGCAGGATCGCCGAGGCAGGCGTGATCGGATAGCCGCCGAAAAACATCGGCAGGCCCGCAAGCTGCGCGCCGGCGACCAGGCCAAGGGAAATGGATTCAGCGCCTGTGACCGTGCGATAGAGCCCTTCTTCCTGCGGCGCGGCGGCCACATGGTACTGTTTCATCGGCCCGCCGATTTCGGCGGTCTCGCCATAGGCATGGCCGGCATTGAGGGCCGCGATGTTCGCGTCCGCCAGTACCGGGCTTTTGGCGAATTTGGCCTTCAGCCAGTCAATGATCGGCTGCCGGTCGCGGTCGAACATCCAGAGCGCGAGGCCCAGCGTCCACATATTCTTGCAGCGCAGCGCTTCCTTGTTGCCAAGGCCGAACTCCTTCACGCTGTCGAGCGTATGCTGCGAGATGTTGAAGGCCAGCAGCTGCCATTTGGCGAGGCTCCCGTCCTGCAGCGGATTGCCGTCGTACTTCGCCTTGGCGAGGTTGCGGTCGTTGAATTCGCCTTCGTCGGCAATGATGAGGCCGCCGGGCTTCAGCGCATCCACATTGGTCTTCAGCGCTGCCGGGTTCATCGCGATCAGCACATCGGGCTCGTCGCCCGCAGTGTTGATTTCCGTAGAGCCGAAGTTGATCTGGAAGGCCGACACACCGAACAACGTGCCTTGAGGTGCGCGAATTTCGGCCGGAAAGTCCGGAAAGGTCGCCAGGTCGTTGCCCGCCAGTGCGGTGGACAGCGTAAACTGTCCCCCGGTAAGCTGCATGCCGTCGCCGCTGTCGCCGGCGAACCGAACGACCACCGCCTCCGAGGCAATGGCGGAGGTGTCTTCGGTTGGGATATTATGGGCGGCTGTCGCCATGTCTGTGCTCGTCCTGTTGACTGATCTCATATTGTTGCGGGCTGTCTACGCCCGTATCCTTGGCACTTCAAAATAGAAAATGTGCGGGCCGCGCAATCTTCCTTTTCCGGACGCGGGTGGACGCTGTAACGCCGTCCTCCTAATCAGATATGGATTCGCGCGCCTGCGCACAATGCGGAGACAGGGCTTGAGTAACATTTTCGTGCGTTCCGACGTCGGCGCATTTCTGGATATGCTGAACGCGTCGCCCGCTCCAGCTCTCCATGAGCTTTCACCCCAGGATGGCCGCCAGTTCATGCGGTCGATGGGCGAGGAGTTCGATCTGCCCGTCGGCGATCTGGCGGTCATTCGCGACATGACGTGTGAAGGCCCCGGAGGGGCGCTGGGGCTTCGCCTTTTCGATGCGCGCGCCACGCGGGAACCTGGCCCTGCTGTCATTTTCTTCCACGGCGGTGGTTTCGTCATCGGCGATCTCGACACCCATGCGCCCTTTTGCGCGGAGGCGGCGAGGCAATTGGATATGCCGGTCATCGCCGTGGATTACCGGCTTGCGCCCGAGCATCCTTTTCCCGCCGCGCCAGAGGATTGCGAAGCGGCGGCGCGCTGGATCGCCGCCAATCCGGACCAGATTGGCCGTAATATCACGGGAATGGCGCTATGCGGCGACAGCGCAGGCGGAACGCTGACGATCGTGACGGCCATGGCGCTTCGTGACCGGCCGGCCGCCGTGCCGTTATTGGCGCAGTTTGCGATTTATCCCGCCGCCGACCTGAAGCACCGCTATCCCAGCCACCGGCTGTTTTCCAAGGGCTATATGCTGGAGGAAGCAAGCATGGAGTGGTTCGATGCGGCCTATAAAGCCGATATGGAAAGCTGGCGCGCTTCGCCGCTTATGGGCAGCCAGTCCGGCATGCCGCCGACGCTTGTCCTCACGGCGGCGCTCGATCCGCTGCGGGACCAGGGGCGGCGCTATGCCAAGGCGTGCATCGAACAAGGTGTGCCGCTGACCTTTCGGGAGGCTGCAGGCAATATTCACGGTTTTATTAACCTTGCCAAGGCGATACCTTCGACGGCCGGCGACATCAGCGAAGGCCTGACCTTGTTCGGGGACATGATTCGGCGTCAGGCGAGCCTAATGGGACTGACAAGCGATGGGCATTATGAGCGTTAACAAGGAAATCCTTCCTTACCGGCCGTGCGCGGGCATCATGCTGGTCAATCTGGAGGGCAAGGTTTTCGTCGGCCAACGGCTCGACAGTTCGGTCGAGGCCTGGCAGATGCCCCAGGGCGGGATCGACGACGGGGAAGACCCGCGTGCCGCCGCGATCCGGGAGTTGCGCGAGGAAACCGGGATCCCGGACCAGCTGGTGCAGATTCTGGCGCAGTCTTCGCAAGAGCATTATTACGATCTGCCCGACGAACTGGTCGGGAAGATCTGGAAGGGCCGGTACAGGGGGCAGCGGCAAATCTGGTTTCTCGCCCGGTTCAGCGGCAGCGATGAGGACGTGAACATCGAGACCGAACATCAGGAGTTCCGCGCGTGGAAATGGGCGGAGCCGGATACGCTGCCGGACCTGATCGTGCCGTTCAAACGGAAGCTGTATCGCGATGTGCTGAGGGAGTTCAGGGACATCATCTGATACCGTGACCCGGTGCCGGTTCAAGCTAAAAGCGAAAGAAATTGTCCGAGAAATGCGCTAGGAAGCGGGGGATGATTCGATTTGCTCCAGTGATAGCCCTTCTGCTGTGCGCCAGCCCGGCGTTTGCCACGGCTTCGACTCCGCTTCCGGACGCTGTTCGCGACATGCTGAACGCCGCGATCGCCAGCTGCAATGACAGCGACATCGATGCTGTCGCCAGGATCGCCAGGCAGACCAATCCGGATGCCGCCGCAGAAGTGGACGCGATGGTGGCGGAACATCGGCAGGAGAGGACGGAGGCCGTTCAAGAACGCATCCGGTCCGCCAGCTTTTTTGAAATATGGAGCGGCAAGGGCGAGTTCGGCCTGTTCCGTTCGACAGGGACG
>CBHCMH010000095.1:0-6989 GCA_965974445.1 uncultured Rhizorhapis sp. | reverse complement strand
TCGCGCACGAATGTTGCCGCCAGTCTTTCGCGTGCCGCGTCAGCCGCAGGACCGAACTCGAAAACTTCGCGGGTGACGGCCGACGGCCAGACGTTCATGCCGTCAGCGGCCCATCCTGAGGCTTCCACATTGCGTTGCGCAACCGGCCGTCGCTCGGCTTCGTAGGAATTGAGCAGCTCCGGGCCGCCCCATCCCTTGATCGTTCCTTCAAGTTTCCAGGTGAGATCGATCGCGTCGCCGATACCGGTGTTCATGCCCAGGCCGCCAGTCGGAATCACGAGGTGAACGGCGTCACCCGCCATCAGCACGCGACCTTCGCGAAATCTCCGGGCCACCCGCAGATGGGGCCGCCACGACAGCACATGCGAGATCCGAATATCGCAATCAAATCCAATCAGTTCCCGTAGCAACTTCGCAAAGTCGGTTTCGGCTGGGAGCGGGCTGTGGAAAGTGAACTCCTTGCGCGAGCCTTGTGCAACCAGCGCGCCTCCGGAGACGAAGCTGTAGTGACGTCCTTTCGCTACTCCCATGCGTTCGTAAAGATCGTCTGACTTGAAAATGACTTGTCGCAATTCGAATGGCACCGAAACACCATCCATTTCAACGCCCAGCAGGCTGCGCACCGTGCTGCGCCCGCCATCGCAACCCACAAGGTAGCGACACCGGATGGTCTCGATGTGATCACTGCTGGTTGGGGTTGCCGTGTCGGCATCGATATCGGAGGGGGATGGGGGAATGGGGTTTTCGCTATCGCCAGTGTGACGGGCGGTGACGGTCACGCCCGCACCATCCTGCTCGAAGCCGATCAATTCCAGGCCGTAGCGGACTGTAGTATTCGGCGTTTCCTTTTCGGCAATCTCGCGAAGCAGCGGCTCAAGATCGTTCTGGGCCACCAGCTGGTAAGGCTCGAGGGGCAGTGATGCATCGGTGCATTCGGCTACCTGGGCGCGCTTTTCATTGACGCAGGGAAACGGGATGCGCGCGATGGCCGGTTCGTTCATTGTGCGCACGAGGAAGACGTCCATCGGATTGTCGCCAGGGTAGCCCAGTGCGCGCACGCGATCGACAATTCCCATGCGCCGATAGATCTCCATCGTCCGCGCATTGGACCTGTCCATCTTGGGCCAAGGCGCGGTAGTGGGATCGCGCTCCATGATGAGAGTGGTGATGCCGCGGCGGCCGAGTTCGATCGCCATGGTAAGTCCAACTGGCCCGGCACCAGCTATGATCACGTCGAAGTCATACTTTCCCGCAGGCATGGCCATCTCTTCCCGATCGATATTTTTCAATGAGCCGATTGATTGCCACCGCAAACTTCGCAGCGGCACTCATAATTACGTCAAACCGGGTGTGCGCAGCACTCGGGTTCACTTGACCATGGCAAGTGAGGCAGTCTAGACTTTCAGAGCGAAAATTAAAACAAGTCGCTAAGGAAGTCGACGTTCGAGGAAAGTCGTGTGCGCTATCGTTTGCCGTCGCTCAATGCCTTGAGAGCGCTCGAAGCAGCCGGAAGACGAGGAAGCCTTTCGGCAGCGGCGAGAGAGCTGGGTGTTTCGGTCGGAGCCGTAAGCCGTCATATCACGTTGCTGGAGGGGCATTTCGGACGAACCCTCTTGCGGCGCAATCCTTCGGGCGTGGAGCCTACGCCGGATTGCGCGCCCTATCTCGCGGCCATCAAGCGCGCTTTCGATGAAATCGATACTGCAAGCCATCGCCTTGCTACCGAGCGGCAGCGCGACAACACGCTGAGGCTGCGCTTCTACTCCACGTTCACCACTGAATGGCTGTCTGCGAGATTGCCTGATTTCCGTGCCCGCCATCCGGACATCCGGTTGGAGCTGAGTCTCTCGATCAAGGATGCTGGGTGGCGTGACGACGATTTCGACATGGCGCTTACTGGTCGCCCGCCCTCCAGCGAGGAATTTCGATGCGACAGGCTGTTCGAGACATATCTGGCACTGGTGTGTTCGCCGGCGCTGCTTCAGGGACACGCCGGGATGACCCCGGCGCGGTTGACGGAAGAAACTCTCCTGATGTCACCGCGCGAGGCGGACTTGTGGTTTCCGCTGCTTAACGCGCTTCACGTGCCGTCGATGAATGACCAGCGTTGGATCCGCTTCGACTCCCTGAGCATGACGTACCAGGCAGCCAGACAGGGTGCGGGGGTTGCGATGGGAAACCTGTTTCTCATCGCCAGCGACCTGCGCGAAATGAGGCTTGCGCTGCCGTTCAACCAGGTCTTCGCCGCGCAAATCCCGCATTTCATTGTTACCCGCCGAGGACGTCCGGACGGGCCGGCCCTAATGGCGTTCCGCAACTGGCTGTTGCACATCACGTGCGAAGCCGAAGCGGAGCTCGACCGTATGCTGGAACGGCACGAGGTAATTGCCATGCCGTTCATGCCGGAGTCTTCGGAAGGAACCCTTCAGGTCCCGGGATGCGACATTAGCGACCGGTAAATCGCGGCTCGCGTTTCTCCCGCATTGCGGAAATGGCTTCGACAAAATCCTCGGTCCCTCCACACTTGGAGGCATGCTGCCGTTCTGTCTGAAGCTGGTTTTCGAAATTGGCCGTTTCGCTGCTGCGCATCAGGGCCTTGCTGCGCTTCAGTGCAAGCGGCGGCATGCGCAGTAACTTGTTCGCCACCTCATCTGTGCGCGTATCGAGTTCCACGTCCGGAACCAGGAAGTTCACCAGTCCGAACCGCTCGGCATCGACGGCATTCATCCTATCACCGAGAAGGGCTAGTTCCATTGCCTTGCGTGGGCCGATCTGGCGCGGCAGCAAGTAGGATTCTCCGTGATCGAGCACATGACCCAGCTTGACCTGAGGGAGGGTGATCTTCAGCGTTTCGGAGGCCACGACAAGATCGGCAACCAGCAGGAATTGTACGCCAAGGCCTATGGCGTGCCCGCGCGCGCCGATGAGGATCGGCTGGGGCAGGGCGCGAAAGGCGCGCAGCAAAGGTTGAATTCGGGTCGTGAGACCATGGTAGAAGTCTCGTTCCCTCTCGCTCGGAGATCGGATCGCATTGTCGGCGAGGTCGCCAGTGTCCACGCCCGAGCACAGATTTTTGCCAGCATGGCGCATGGCGACCACACGGCAATCCGGATCTTCAGCCAGGTTACGCAGCATGTCGGTGAGGTCTACGATCATCTGCGTCGTGAAAGCGTTCATCAGTTCAGGACGATTGAACGTGATTGTGGCCAGGCCCTGATGGATGCACAATTGGAGGGGATCGCTCATTTTTCCTCGCCTTCCGTTGTTACGGGCGTCTCTTTTCCAAAACCGACAGCTGCCGCGCGTTGTCGTAGGCATTGGCGATGTTGGCGACGATCGTGCCGCTGTTTTCCGAAGATGCGTCGCGCGCATCACCCACGACGATAACCCGTGCACCAAGCCGCTCTGCAACTTCGACCAGCGATCGATCCGACTTGCGCTCGCTGGCGAACACGATGCTGTCGGCCTTGGGGAGGGTGACGGATCCGTCCCCGGTTTCCAACATCGTGCCGCCGTCCGGCGTGAAGCCCATACTGCGGACATTCTTGATCCGCCTAACCTGCTTATCATTTTGGCGGTTGAGCAGATACCAGCGGTCGTGCGCTGCGAGCTTGTGGCCGAAATGATGGCCTGGCTCCGCAACCGTGACCTGTGCGCCCCTCTGCGCCAGATAGTCGGCCACAACCATGCCGTTCTGATCACCGCCGACAACGACCACCGATTGCCCCACTGGCAGTTGGTCCTCGATCAGATCGTCGAGCAAGACGATGTCGGTTCCATCGGCTTCGAGTACCATCTCTATCAGGTTCTGCGGGATCGATGGCAAGCTGCCGGAGGCAATGAAGACGACGTCCGGCTCGAGCGCGCGCAGGGCAGCCTCGTCCGCTATCGTGCCGAGGCGGACATCTACACAGAACTTGTCCAGTTGGCGTTCGTACCACGGCAGGATGTCACCGATCTCCCGCCGTCCGGGGATTTCGCGAGCCAGCAGCATCTGGCCGCCGAGTTGCTGGCGCCGTTCGAACAGAGTGACCTTGTGGCCTAGGAAGGCAGACATGCGCGCAGCTTCCATGCCCGCGAGCCCGCCCCCTACTACCACCACCTTCTGCGCGCGGTCCTTTGCTGAACCCTCCACATCGACGCATTCAAGCTCGCGGCTCATGCGCGGGTTCACGACGCAGCAAGTATCACCTCCGCCGACATGCCGATGGAGGTGCTCATCGATGCAGCCCCGGCAATCGGCCAGGCACGGGCGGATATCCTTGAGCGCACCGCGGCGGGTCTTGCCGAAGATGTCCGGGTCGGCGATCGTACCCCGGCCGAAGCAGACAAAGTCAGCCTTGCCTGCGGCGATGAGATCGCGCGCCATCTCGGGGCTCTTGATCCGGCCGATGGTGCCGATGGGCACCGGGGAATGGGGGCGCACCGCTGCTGCAAGGTCGGTATAGCAGCCCTGCGGCTCGTACATCGGCGGGATGGTGAGCTGGGGGGTTCCGACCAGACCTGCCGTGATGGTGATAAAATCGGCCCCAGCCGCGGCCGCCAGGGGTGCAAGGCGGCAGCTTTCTTCGATGGTCCAGCCCTGGTCGCCCAGAAAATCGTTGCCGTTGTATTTGAGGCCGACGGCGATTGTCTGGCCGACCGCATTCCGCACCGCGGCAACGATCTCGAGCAGGAACCGGGTCCGGTTTTCAAAGCTGCCACCGTATTCGTCCGTCCGGCGATTAAACAGCGGGGTCAGGAAGTTGCTGATCAGGTAGCCGTGGCCGGCATGGATCTCGACGTAATCGAAGCCGCCCTCCGCCGCCCGAACCGCGCCGGCGGCGAAATACTGCACAGCTTTTGCGATGTCGTCGAGAGTCATGGCGCGGTTGGGGCTGCCGAGCTGTCGCGAAGTTGTGTCACCCTTGGCGGTGCGCACGTTGGACGAGAGCCCGGATGGCGACATCAGTCCTTCAAGATTGGTCCCTTCCGTGCCGCCGCCATCCCAAAGCTGAATGCCGATCCGTGTTTCGAATTCATGCACGGCTGCTGTCATGCGCTTGAGCGACGGGATCGAACTATCCCTGAACAGATCTATCCCATGCGACGATCGATAGTTGACCGGAATGACGCGAGATGCGCCGATGGTGATCATTCCCGGCTCGCCGCGCGCGCGCTCGACCAGATAAGCGATCATCTGCGGGTCGATATCACCATGGGAATCCGTCTTGATCCCCGCCGACATGCCGGCCATCGCCATGCGGTTCGACACCGTCATCGGGCCAAGTTTCAGTGACTGGAACAGTTCGGGCAGCAGCTGTTCGCCGTCCTGCTTTTCCGTGGTTCTGGTCATGGCAAATTGTCCTTGATGTCGGTTTCTTGTATCAGGCCCGCTGGCTGGAAACGGAGATTACCTCGCCGGTCATGTAGCCGGACAAGTCGGAAGCCAGGAACATCATGACGTTGGCGACCTCCCAAACCTCGGCGGAACGACCGAAGGCTTCCATCTCGACGAGGTCGGCCAGCTTTTCTTCGCTGATGACCTTTGAAATGAAGGGGTGGATCGCGAGTGACGGGGCGACCGCGTTGATCCGCACATCGTGCTCGGCCGCTTCCATTGCCGCGCAGCGGGTGAATGCCATGACTCCTGCCTTGGCTGCGGCATAATGAGCCTGTCCTTTTTGGGCGCGCCAGCCCAAGACAGAAGCGTTGTTGACGATCACACCGGATTTGCGCGCGTACATGTCCGGCAGGAACGCTCGGCTCATCCGAAAAACGCTCCCCAATGTCACATCGAGTACGCGGTTCCACTGGTCGTCGGTCATATCGACAACGGGCACTTCTCCGCCCAGCCCGGCATTGTTGATCAGGATGTCGGCATGACCGAGCTCGCGCTTGGCAGCGTCGCGGAGAGCGTCGATCTGTTGCTGCACGGTCACGTCGCAGGTGCAGGTGGCTGGACGAGCGCAGCCGACTTCAGCAGCGATCCGCATGGCCGCATCTTCCAACCGAAGTTCGTGTGCATCGCTGAGCAGCAGTTGCGCCCCTTCCTCGGCCGCCCGCTTGGCCGCCGAAAAGCCGAGGCCCGTGCCCGCAGCCGCGGTGATCACGGCAGTCTTGCCACGCAACAAACCGCGTGGCTCGGGATAAACTGGTTGGACCACGAGTCTTTCCGATCCTCGATGCGACAGGTTACCGTTCAGGAAAAGATCAGCTCTGGCATGTCCGCCTTGCTGCGGTCGGCTTTAGTGCGCTCCCATGCGATCGGCCCATCACCGTACGGACACCGGTTTGAGCCGACCATCTCGCACCCAGTCGCTGAGCATGAATTTCTGGATCTTGCCGGTGGGGTTGACCGGAAATTCGTCGATCTGGCTCCACAAGGTGGGAACCTTGAACGAAGCCAGCCGCTCACGACAGTGCTGATGCAAATCCTCGAACCGCAGTTGCTGTCCCTCAGCCGGCTGGATGATCGCAAGCACAATTTCACCCCATTTATCATCCGGAAAGCCGATGACTGCGGCCTGGGCAACTGACGAGTGCTCGAACAGGACATCTTCCACCTCGCGCGGATAGATGTTGGAGCCTCCCCTGATGATCATGTCCTTCAGGCGCCCGGTGATATAAAGATAGCCGCGTTCATCCATCATGCCCAGGTCGCCTGAACGCAGCCAGCCATCCGGCGTGATCGCTGCCCGGGATTCTTCTTCGCGACCATAGTATCCGAGCATGATCCACGGGTTCCTGAACCACAACTCGCCGGAAGTCCCGATCGGCTGCGCTGCTCCTGTTTCAGGATCGCGAATTTCGGCCTCAACACCGGGAAGGGGCCGTCCCAGGGTATTGGCAAGCTCGTGAGCCCCATCGCCCACGTTTGTATTGCTTACGGGGCCGCCGGTTTCGGTCAGACCAAAACAGATCAACACGCGGCATCCAACGCGTTCGGTCACCCGGTCCAGCAGGGTGGGCGGCACCGGGCTCGCGCCCGTGACAATGAAATCGATGCT
>CBHCMH010000094.1:0-7069 GCA_965974445.1 uncultured Rhizorhapis sp. | reverse complement strand
TCATCACCACCATCCGGGGGCTTGGCTATAGTCTTGACGAGCCGGCGGCGGGGTGAGCATTTTGGGTCTTTTGTGCCATTGCCGAAAATTACACGTCGCCCCTGCGCAGGCAGGGGCCCAGCTGCCGTTTTCTGGATAGCACATAAGAAAAGCGGGGTCCCTGCCTGCGCGGGGACGACGGCAATTGACTGAAGCCCACCCTTACCTGTCACAACACCGGGACTAGCGCCAGCCTTGCAACCCGAACCTCCATCCAGCCCCCAGCGCACCACAGGCTCCCTCAGCCGCCGGATGATCGGCATTGCGGCACTGTGGATCACTTTGTTGCTGATCGGCGGCGGGATGGCGCTGGACCGGGTGTTGACGCAGGCGATCACGCGGAGCTTTGACGATGGCCTGAGCTATGTGCTGACCGCGATGATCAGTTCGGCCGAGATCGGGCCGGACGGGGAGGTGCGGCTGATCCGGCCGCTCGCCGACCAGCGCTTCCTGGAGCCGGGGAGCGGCATTTATTTCCAGATCAGCGGCAAGGGCTTCGACGATTTCCGGTCCCGGTCGCTGTGGGACCGGGCGCTGCAGGTCGATCTCGACCAGGAAGATGTGCGTCCGCAGGTTTTCGACAGCAGGCAATTTCCCGGCGAGGATCTGCGCGTCATGGAAAGGACCGTGCGGCTTCCCGGGTCCGATGTCGCCTGGAAATTCACTGTCGCCCAGGCGCGCGCAAGTCTGGACGAGCAGATCGGGACGCTCCGGTCTACATTGATCAAGAGCTTCGCCATATTGGGCATCGGCCTTATCATCATGGCGACCCTGCAGACCTTTTACGGGCTGCGGCCGCTTCGCGCGGTGCGGCAGGAAATCTCCCGCATGCGGGCGGGCGACAAGAACCGCGTGACCGCGCCGCTGCCCGATGAGATCATGCCGATGGTCGAGGAACTGAACGAACTGCTCGCCCATAATGAGCGCCAGGCGGAGGAAGCGCGGCGGCATGCGGGCAATCTGGCCCACGCGCTGAAGACGCCGCTCACCGTCATCATGAATGCCGCGACGGCAAAGGCGCCCGACCTTAGCGACACGGTGATTCGCGAGGCGGCGACGATGCGGCGGCAGGTGGACCATCATCTTGCCCGCGCGCGCGCCGTCGGGCGGCGGGGATCGGCGCATTGCCGGGCCGAAGTGTGGTCCAGCGTGGAGGCGGTGGAACGGGCGGTGGGGCGGCTCTATCCCGATATCCGGCTCGACATCGACGGCGACAAGGAAGCCGTCGTGCGGGTGGAGCGCCAGGACCTGGACGAAATGTTGGGCAATCTGGTGGAAAACGCCGCCAAATATGGCGGGGGCAGCGTGTTCGTGACCGTCGAGCGGCAGGGCGATATGGTGGAAATCGTCGTCGAGGATGACGGGACGGGCATTCCCGAACGCGACCGCGCCCGGATTTTCGACCGGGGCGCAAGGCTCGATTCGGGGAAGCCCGGCACGGGACTGGGGCTGGCCATCGTGCGCGACGTGGCGGAGATTTACGACGGCAGCGTCGCGCTGGAGGTGAGCGAGGATATGGGCGGATTGCTGGCGCGGTTGAGGCTGCCGCTCGCTATTTAAAGCCAGATTTGATCTTGTTTTGTTCTCAATATGCTGGCAAGAGTTCCCTCCAGACCAAAGGAGGATGATCATGCTGAGCGGAGGATGCCATTGCGGAGCCGTGCGTTATGAAATGCCGGAGGATGTAGCGCATAGCGCGCTGTGTCATTGTCAGGATTGCCGCCGTCACGCTGGTGCGCCGATGGTGGGCTGGGCGATGGTTCCGGCCGAGCGGGTGAAGATCAGTGGAGACACCCGCGTCTATGCCTCGTCCGAACACGGACGAAGGCATTTTTGCGGCCAGTGCGGCACCAGCCTCTTTTATGTGAATGAGGAGATTCTGCCCGGCATGATCGACGTGCAGAGCGCGACGCTGGACGATCCCGGCCTGTTGCCGCCGACCGCGCATATTCAGGTTGCCGAACGCATCGGCTGGATGAAAAGCGCGCATGAATTGCCGGAATATGAGCGTTATCCCGGCTAGGCGATTTACTTCCCCTGCATGCCTTCATGATGGCGGATCACTTCGTCGATGATGAAGCGCAGGAATTTTTCGGTGAAATCGGGGTCCAGATTGGCCTCTTCCGCCAGCCGCCGGAGCCGGGCGATCTGGCGTTCCTCGCGGCCGGGGTCGGCGGGGGGAAGGGCGTGTTCGGCCTTGTAGCGGCCCACGGCCTGGGTAATCTTGAAGCGCTCGGCCAGCATGAAGACGAGCGCCGCGTCGATATTGTCGATGCTTTCGCGGTAACGGTTCAACGTCTCGTCCATGGCCTGATTCCCTTCGTCTACGCGGCTTTTTGCGAAGATCGGGGCGGCAGGCAAGCTATTATGCTTGCCTTATTGTCCGCTCGCCGCCACATCGCGCAACATATGACTGCTACTATTCACCGTCTGAATCGCGGCGCAGCGCCGTCGCTCGAACCGATGATGTCGCTGGTTGCCGACGACATGAACGCTGTCAACAGCGTCATCCTGGAACGGATGCAGTCGAAGATTCCCCTGATTCCCGAGCTTGCGGGCCATCTGATTGCGGGCGGGGGCAAGCGGATGCGGCCGATGCTGACGCTCGCCTGCGCGGAACTGCTGGAATATCCGGGCACGCGGCACCACAAGCTGGCGGCCGCTGTCGAGTTCATCCACACCGCGACGCTGCTGCATGACGATGTGGTCGATGGGTCTGGCATGCGGCGGGGGCGCAAGACGGCCAACATCATCTGGGGCAATAGCGCCAGCGTGCTGGTCGGCGATTTCCTGTTCAGCCGGTCCTTCGAGCTGATGGTCGAGGATGGATCGCTCAAAGTGCTGCGCATCCTGTCCAACGCCTCGGCCGTTATCGCGGAGGGCGAGGTCAATCAGCTGACGGCGCAAAGGCGGGTCGAGACCGACGAGGACCATTATCTGGAAATCATCGGCGCGAAGACCGCCGCGCTGTTCGCCGCCGCCTGCCGCATTGCCGCCGTCGTGGCTGAGCGGGACGAAGCGCAGGAGCTGGCGCTCGACAGCTATGGGCGCAATCTGGGCATCGCTTTCCAGCTGGTCGATGACGCCATCGATTATAGCTCGGACGAAAAGACGATGGGCAAGGATGCGGGCGATGATTTCCGCGATGGCAAGGTGACGCTGCCGGTGATCCTCGCCTATGCGCGGGGCAATGCCGAGGAGAAGCAGTTCTGGCGGCAGGCGATTGCCGGGCACCTTACCAGCGACGATGATCTGGCGCACGCCACGCGCCTGCTGGAAAAAAGCGGCGCGATTGCCGATACGCTGGCGCGTGCGCGCCATTATGGCCAGCGGGCGATTGATGCGCTGGGCGGCTTTGCGGGCGGAAAGGCCAAGGCGGCGCTGACCGAGGCGGTGGAATTCGCGATTGCGCGGGCGGATTGATTTGCCTCCCCTCCCCTTCAGGGGAGGGGCCGGGGGTGGGGCAGTAGCATCCAACTCTAACAGTCCCCACCCCAACCCAGTGGGCGACCGGCCCTGTCCCCCAGACAGGGCCGCAGCGCCCACTCCTGAAGGGGAGGGGCTTTGACTCTCCCCATCCACGCCGTTCTTCCCGATCTGCTTGCCACCTTACGCGAGCACAGTAACGCCGTTCTCGTGGCCCCCCCCGGCGCTGGCAAGACCACGGCTGTTGCGCCCGCGCTGCTCGACCAGCCCTGGTGTAGGGGGCAAATATTGCTGCTCTCGCCCCGCCGCCTTGCAGCGCGGGCCGCGGCCGAGCGGATGGCGCAGCTTGCCGGTGAGCCGGTGGGGCAGGGCATCGGCTATGCGACGCGGATGGACAGCAAGCAGTCCGCCAGCACGCGCATATTGGTGCTGACCGAGGGCATATTCCGTAACCGGATACAGGATGACCCGGAGCTGTCCGGCGTGTCGGCGGTGTTGTTCGATGAGGTGCATGAGCGCAGCCTCGACAGCGATTTCGGGCTGGCGCTGGCACTCGACGCGCAGGCGGCGCTCCGGCCGGACCTGCGGCTGCTCGCCATGTCGGCGACGCTGGACGGCGCGCGCTTTGCCGCGCTGATGGGCGGCGCGCCGGTGATCGAGAGCGAGGGGCGGTCCTGGCCGCTGGAGCTGCGCCATGTGGGGCGGCAGGCGGAAAAGCGGATCGAGGATGAGATGGCGGCGGCCATCCGGCGGGCGCTGGAGGGGGAGGCAGGCGACCTGCTCGCCTTCCTTCCCGGCGTCGCGGAGATCGAGCGCACGGCCGAGCGGCTGGAGGGACTGCCACCCGGCATCGTCATTCACAAGTTGCACGGATCGCTGGAACCCGCGGCGCAACGCGCGGCGATCCGGACGGCCGAGGCGGGGACGCGCAAGGTGATCCTTGCCACCAGCATTGCCGAGACGAGTCTGACCATCGACGGCGTGCGGATCGTGGTGGACAGCGGGTTGGCCCGGCGGCCGCGCTATGACCGGGCGGCGGGGCTGACGCGGCTGGTCACTGAGAAGGCGAGCCAGGCGGCGGCGACGCAGCGCGCGGGCCGCGCGGCGCGGCAGGGGCCGGGCGTCGCCTATCGTCTGTGGGAAGCGGCGGCGACCAGCGGCATGCCGCCCTTCGATCCGCCGGAGATATTGGAAAGCGACCTGTCGGCGTTGCTGCTCGACTGCGCCCTGTGGGGGGTCAGCGATCCCGCCAGCCTGAAATGGATCGACCCGCCACCCGCCGCCGCGGTCGAGGAGGCGCGCGGCCGGTTGCGGGCGCTCGAAGCGCTGGACGAGGCGGGGCGGATCAACCCGCACGGCCGGGCCATCTCGCGCCTGCCGCTGGAGCCGCGCCTTGCCCATATGCTGGTGCGGGCTGGCGAGATGGGGCTAGGCCGGGTGGCCGCCGAGGTGGCGGTGCTGATTACCGAGCGCGGGCTGGGCGGGACGGACGCAGATGTGACGCAGCGGCTGCAGCGCTGGCGGCGGGAAAGCGGGAAGCGGGCCGAGGCTGGGCGGGGATTGGCGAGGCGGTGGGGGGCGCTACGCTCCCCTCCCGCTTGCGGGAGGGGTCGGGGGAGGGACTGTCGATCCGACCAAAACGATGATATGCCCTCCCCTAACCCCTCCCGCAAGCGGGAGGGGAATGAAATCGGAATCTGCCTCGCCCTTGCCTTCCCCGACCGCGTCTCCCGCCACCGCAATGCCAGTGGCGAGGATTGGATCAGTGTCGGCGGACGGGCATTCCGGCTCGATCCGCTTTCGCCGCTGGCACGGGAGGAATGGCTGGCGGTCGGCGCGGTGCAGGGGAGTGCGGCGGGGGCGCGAATCCTGTCGGCGGCGCCGATCGATGAGGCGGCGGTATTGGCGCTGTTCCCGCATCGGATTGAGGAGAAGCGCACGGTCCGCTTCCGGCCCGATACGGGCGGGGTGGAGGCGCTGCGCGAACGGCGGCTGGGCGCGATCCGGCTGGCGAGTGGGCCGGACGACAGCCCCGATCCGCAGGCGGTGGCCGCTGCTTTGCTGGAGGGGGTCAGGACTGGCGGGCTGGCCCTGCTCCCTTGGTCGGACAATGCGCGGTCGCTTCGCATGCGCGCGGTGTTTGCTGGCAGGGAGGAATTGAGCGACGCCGCGTTGCTGGGCAGCCTGGACGAATGGTTGCCGCCGCTGCTGGCGGGGAAAAGGCGGCTGTCGGCGGTCGATCCGTCCGCGCTGTCGGGCACGCTGGAGGGGTTGATCGGCTGGGATGCCAAGCAGCAGATCGACCGGCTGGCTCCGCCCGAATTCGTCTCACCCGCCGGGAGCCATCACGGCATCGATTATGCGGCGGAGGGCGGGCCGCGCGTGGAATTGCGCGTGCAGGCGCTCTTTGGCCTTGCCGAGCATCCCTGCGTGGGGAGCGAACGCATTCCGCTGGTGCTGAGCCTTACCTCGCCCGCGGGACGGCCGATCCAGACGACGCGGGACCTGCCGGGCTTCTGGGCGGGAAGCTGGGCGGCGGTGGCGAAGGAAATGCGCGGGCGCTACCCCAAGCACCCCTGGCCCGACGATCCCGCGTTCGCCAGCGCGACGCTGCGCACCAAAAGGGCCGACGCGCGCCGGAACCCTTGACGGCCTCCGCCAATTTCGGCAACGCGGGCGGCGTAACCGGATCGGAGCCACCATGTCAGCACGGATTTACCAGCGGCCCAAGAACGCCATGCTGTCGGGACGCGGCAACACCTACAAATGGATGCTGGAATTTGAACCGGCCGATGCGCAGCGGCCCGATCCGCTGACCGGCTGGGCCGGCTCTGGCGACACGCGGCGGCAGGTGAAGCTGACATTCCCGACGTTGGAAGCCGCAAAAGCCTATGCCGAGCGGGAGGGGATCGCCTATCATGTGGTCCCCGCGCCTGAGCGGACGCTGAAGATTCAGGCTTATGCGGATAATTTCCGGTAGGGGTGCCATTCACCTCCCGCTTGCGGGAGGGGTTAGGGGTGGGCATGTCACCGCCCTATCCCAAGGGGCCCACCCCCGGCCCCTCCCGCAAGCGGGAGGGGAGTTGGTTTCGGCCTTCTAAAAAACCGCCGCCACCATTTTCGCAAACGCGTCCGCCCGGTGGCTCATCGCGTGTTTCTGGTCCGGGTCCATTTCGCCAAAGCTGATGCTGTGGCCGACCGGCTGGAAGACCGGATCGTAGCCGAAGCCCTTGGTTCCGCGCGGGGGCCAGGTGATGAGGCCATCGACGCGGCCCTCGAAGGCTTCGACATGGCCGTCAGGCCAGGCGAGGGCGAGGGCGCAGACGAAGTGGGCGTCGCGGCCCGCCTCCGGACCTCTGGCGCGCAGATTTTCCCAGACCAGCCGCATGGCGAAGCCGAAGTCCTTGTCCGGCCCGGCCCAGCGCGCCGAAAAGATGCCGGGTTCCTGGCCCAGCGCTTCGACGCACAGGCCGCTGTCGTCGGCGAGCGCGGGCAGGCCGGACAGGTCGGCGGCGGCGCGCGCCTTGAGGTCGGCATTGTCGATGAAGGTGGTTCCGATCTCGTCCGGCTCGGGTAGGTCGAGCTCGGCGGCGGAGACGGGTTC
>CBHCMH010000093.1:0-7076 GCA_965974445.1 uncultured Rhizorhapis sp. | reverse complement strand
TTGGCCGACGAGTCGGGAAACGGTGGTGACCACCATCATGGTGGTGATCATGACCACCATGCTGGGCCTGTTCTTCTTTGGAATTGATTCGCTGTTCGGGTGGATTGTTCAATTGCTGCTGGGACTTGCCCGCTAAGGGCAGGGCTTTCGGATTGGAGTTTAGACGGTAGACATGTCGCGCTGGTACATCATCCACGCCTATTCAGGCTTCGAGAACAAGGTGCGTGACGCGATCATGGCGGAAGCCACGCGCATGGGCCTGGAACAGCTCGTCGAATCCGTCGAAGTGCCCACCGAGACCGTGACCGAGGTCCGCCGCGGCAAGAAGATCCAGTCGGAGCGGAAATTCTTTCCGGGCTATGTGCTCGCGAAGCTGAACCTCAACGACGATGTCTATCACCTGATCAAGAACACGCCGAAGGTGACGGGCTTCCTGGGCGCTTCCGGTAAGCCGCAGCCGATTTCCGAGGCGGAGGCCGCGCGCATCCTCAACACCAAGGAAGAAGCCGCCGCTTCGCCCAAGCACAAGATCAACGTCAATTACGAGATTGGCGACCAGGTCAAGGTTCTGGACGGTCCTTTCGCCAGCTTCAACGGCGTGGTCGAGGAGCTGGATTTCGAAAAGAACCGGGTCAAGGTGTCGGTCTCCATCTTCGGCCGCGCAACGCCGGTCGAGCTCGATTTCGAGCAGGTGGAACTGGCGAAGTGACGGCCCCGGCAGGCCGTCATCCCGGCGAAGGCCGGGATCTCGTGTCGCTGGGTTGAACAGAGGTTTTCGTCACCCTGAAACAGGTTCAGGGTGGTGGATTGAAGGAATTTCCGGTGTCGAAACCGGAAAATATTGCGGGAGGCAATCTTCGGATTGCCGTCTGGACCGCTAAACTTGAAACAGGGCGAAGCGCTCCGGCGCGGCTGCCCCGACTATAGAGTGAGTAACAATGGCTAAGAAAATCACGGGCTATATCAAGCTCCAGGTGCCTGCGGGCGCCGCCAATCCGTCGCCGCCGATCGGCCCTGCTCTGGGTCAGCGCGGCGTCAACATCATGGAATTTTGCAAGTCGTTCAACGCGGCGACCGGCGACCTGGAAAAGGCGATGCCGATCCCGACGATCATCACCGTCTATGCTGACCGCAGCTTCTCCTTCGTGACCAAGACCCCGCCCGCGACCTTCCTCATCAAGAAGGCGGCGAAGCTGAAGTCGGGTTCGAAGGAGCCGGGCAAGGTGTCCGCCGGACAGATCAAGCGTTCGCAGCTCGCCGAAATCGCCGAGGTGAAGATGAAGGATCTGAACGCCAACGACATCGAGGCGGCGACCCGCATCATCGAAGGTTCGGCGCGGGCCATGGGCCTGCAGGTTGTGGAGGGCTAAGGACATGGCAAAGCTGACGAAAAAGGCAAAGGCCCTGGCCACCGCGATCGATCGCGAAAGGCTGCACGCGGTTGACGAAGCCATCGCGCTGGTGAAGACCCATGCGACCGCCAAGTTCGACGAGACGCTGGAAGTCGCGATCAACCTGGGCGTTGATCCCCGCCACGCCGACCAGATGGTTCGCGGCGTCGTGACTCTGCCCGCCGGCACCGGCAAGACGGTTCGCGTCGCCGTGTTCGCCCGCAATGAAAAGGCCGCCGAAGCCACCGCCGCTGGCGCTGACATCGTCGGCGCCGAAGACCTGCTGGAAACCATTCAGGGCGGCACCATCGATTTCGACCGCGTCATCGCGACGCCCGACATGATGGGCCTCGTTGGCCGTCTGGGCAAGGTTCTGGGTCCCAAGGGCCTGATGCCGAACCCGAAGCTCGGCACCGTCACCCCCAATGTCACGGAAGCGGTCAAGGCAGCCAAGGGCGGCCAGATCGAATTCCGCGTCGAAAAAGCCGGCATCATTCATGCGGGGCTGGGCAAGATCAGCTTCAGCCAGGATGACCTCAAGAAGAATTTCGAAGCCTTCGTTGACGCGATCGTCAAGGCGAAGCCGTCGGGTTCCAAGGGCAAGTACGTCCGCAAGGTCGCGCTTTCCAGTTCGATGGGCCCGGGCGTGAAGATCGACGTCGCCGCATTGTCGGTGGCGTAAAAGGAATCTCCCCTCCCGCTTGCGGGAGGGGTTGGGGGTGGGCCTGTGCGCTCTTCCTCAATAAGCGTCACTCCGGCGAAAGCCGGGGTCTCCCAAATTCTGGTCATGCCAGAGGGAGGGAGATTCCGGCCTTCGCCGGAATGACGAAGTAGAGATTGGCGGGGGCTCCAGCCCCCGTTGATACCGTCCGAGACAGCAGGTGAGGGAAATCTGTCCCTCTTAATCTCCTGCCAAGACGGGGAAAGTTTTTCACTGGTTCGCTGTCACAAGCGGCGCACCGGGTCTGCCCAAGGTCCTTGGTTTGTCCTCATAGGAGGACGGGCCTTTAACGGATCGAAGGCCAGGCGACATTCCCCTCGGACAATGGCGGCAGGGCCGGTTTTCAGCCACCCTGTTGCTTAACCGCGCGGGCGGATGGTCCGTCCGCGCAAGAGTGGAGAATGGCATGGATCGTGCTCAAAAAGCCGAGCTGGTATCTGCGCTTCACGACACGTTCGCGGAGATCGGGGTTGTTGTGGTCACACGCAACCTGGGCCTCACCGTGGCTCAGTCTACGGATCTGCGGTCGAAAATGCGTGATGCAGGCGCCAGCTACAAGGTTACGAAGAACCGTCTCGCCAAGATCGCCGTCACGGGCACCGCTTACGAACAGCTCGGCAACTTGCTGACTGGTCCGACAGCGCTCGCCACATCGCCGGATCCGGTAGCGGCCGCAAAGGTCGCCGTCGAATTCGCCAAGACCAATGACAAGTTTGAAATTGTCGGCGGTGCGATGGGTGAAACCCTGCTTGACGTCGAAGGCGTGAAGGCGCTGGCATCGCTGCCGTCGCTCGACGAACTGCGCGCCAAGATTGTGGGCCTCATACAGGCGCCCGCAACCAAGGTGGTTCAGGTCGTCCAGGCGCCGGCTGGACAACTTGCGCGGGTCTTCAATGCTTACGCAACCAAAGACGCAGCCTGATTTTTCGATTTTGTTGAAACAGATGGGGCCGAACGCCCCGAAATGGAGATTAGTAACATGGCAGACATTAACGCTCTCGTAGACCAGCTTTCCGAACTGACCGTTCTGGAAGCCGCTGAACTGTCCAAGGCTCTTGAAGAAAAGTGGGGCGTTTCCGCCGCCGCTGCCGTCGCCGTTGCCGGCCCGGCCGCTGCTGCCGCCGCTCCCGCCGCTGAAGAGCAGACCGAATTCGACGTCATCCTGACCGGCGACGGCGGCAAGAAGATCAACGTCATCAAGGAAGTCCGCGCCATCACGCAGCTCGGCCTGACCGAAGCCAAGGCGCTGGTCGAAGGCGCTCCGAAGGCCGTCAAGGAAGGCGTGAACAAGGAAGAAGCCGAGAAGCTGAAGAAGCAGCTCGAAGAAGCCGGCGCGACCGTCGAGCTGAAGTAATTTTTCGCTCCCTTACGGAGTGGAAATATAGAAGGGCGGCTCTTGCGGGGCCGCCCTTTTTTGTGCGTCGGATTCCAGCGCTGTTACCGTTGACAGCCCATCGCTGCTGACCGACATACATCCGCCATGCGCCTGCTGCTTCTCAGCCTGTCCGTCGCCCTTGCCGCCTGCAGTGCGGGCGAGCCTGCGGCCAATAACCCGATCCGCGCTGGGCAGGAGGCGCGGACCGTCGCCCTCACCATCCGCTCGGGCGGCAAGCTTCATCGCTTCGATGTGGAGATCGCCCGCACGCCCAAGGAGCAGTCAAAGGGTCTCATGTTCCGCAAGGAACTGCCCCCCAAAGGCGGGATGCTCTTCCCCTTCGATCCGCCGCAGGTGGCCAGCTTCTGGATGAAGAACACAGTCATTCCGCTCGACATGATCTTCATCAGGCCGGACGGAACGATCGCCCACATCGCCGCCAACACCGAACCCTATTCGCTTCAGCCCGTATCGTCCGGCCAGTTGAACAGCGCCGTACTGGAAATTGCGGGCGGCCGGGCGGCGGCACTCGGGATCGCGGAGGATGACCGGGTGGAGTGGGAAACGCCCTGACGCTGCCGCCCTTCGTTCAGGCGAACTTGCGCAGAAATTGCGACTCGCTTTCGACAAATGGTGCAAAGCTCGGCCGGGCCAGCATCCGTCCGATATAGGAGGTCAGCCGGGGGTAGCGGTTCGCGTCAATTGCGACCCCCAGATGGATGAAGTTGACGAAGGGCGACGCCACGGCAAGGTCCGCCAGCGTCAGCTCGCTTCCCACCAGAAAACCTTGTTCAGGTACAATGCTTTCAAGATAGGCGAGCATCGGCGGCAATTCCGTCTGTTCGGCCAGGTCGGCAGCGGCAAGGTCGCCATCCTGACCCATGAACCGGGGTGCCACAATGCGGTTGAAAAACATTTTTGCGCAGCATGGGGATAGTACCGTATCCGCGAACTCTTCGAACCAGATGGTCCGCCCCCGCGCTTCCGGTTCCGCCGGGATCAGCGCGCCTTCCGGATATTTTGCTTCCAGATAGTGAATGATGGCGCTGGAATCGGACAGGCAATAGTTGCCGTCGCGCATCGCCGGTATCTTGCGAAGTGGAGATGCCTCGGCGAATTCGGGGTCCGGGACGCGGGGGTTGACGATACGCGTTTCCACCTCAATCCCGCGCTCGGCCGCATAAGCCAGTACCTTGCGGACGAAGAAGGACAGGCTCGTACCATAGATGATCATGTCGAACTCCATTTATAGGCACTGGGGCTATAGTCGGTGATATCTGTTCCACATTGCAAGGAAATTGCAATGCGCACCGGCTGTTACCGCAGCAGCATCGGCGGCCGCCAGGCGCTCATGTCCACCGCGTCCCGGACCTTGTACGGGATGCCGCGTGAATTGAGGAACAGCTTCTCCATTTCCGGCCGGGTGAAGGGGCGCGAGCCCAGGCGGCCGAATACCGCCATCTGCCCGCCGGTCTCATCGACCCCGCGGTCGCGGTCGAGGCCTTTTGAGAGCGACAAGGCCGGGCTGGGCGTCTTTGCCCAGGCGATCAGCTCGGGCTTGGGGGCGGGGGAGAAGCCGTAGAAATTGGGCTGGCTGTCCGGGCTGGTGAGCTGGACGACCTTGAGACCGTTCCGTCCGTCGGCGACATAGGCGAACATGGAGGCGTTGGTGCTGGCGACGATCACATCCTCGACATCGTTCATGCGGCCGCCGAATGTTTCCCTGGCGTAGATTTTGGGCGCTTCTGGATTGGCGACGTTGAGGATGACGAGGCCATCCTGCTTGCCCGCGACATAGGCATAAGTCCGCGCGACATAGAGGCGCTGGGCATTGGCGAGCGGGACGGTGGCTGACGGGACGGCGACGGGATCGGCCAGCTTCGTTACGTCGAACAAGTTCACACCGTTGCTGGCAGTGACCCAGAGATAGCGGAACTGGAGGGCCGAGGCGCGGGCATCCACAAGCGGGCGGACGGCGGCAAGGCGCGGTTTCAGCGGATTGTCGAGGTCGATCACCACCAAGCCCTTGTCCGCCGTGATATAGGCATAATGCCCGGCCAGCGTGATATGCCGCGCGCCGTTCAGCACCCCGCCTTCATTCCATGTGACGGCGCGCTTCAGGAAATTGTTGCGGAATTCGCCGTCGGCCATGGTGTTGATGTCCACCAGGATCAGGCCTTCCTCGCTGTCGGTGATGACGGCGTAATTGTAGATGGGGTGGAAGGGCTGCTCCTGGTTGATCTCGCGCAGTTCCGGCGTGTTGCGCAGCGGATTGATCGGCTGGTTGGTGGCGAGCGCCATGCAGGTGGCGTTCTTCGTCTCGACGCGCGTGTCATGGCCAAGCGCGGAGAAGGGGGCAGAGACGATCCGTTCGGAAAAGCCCTTGTTGCCGATGGAGGCGACATCATAGACGCGGAAGCCGCCTTTGCCTTCGGCTACGAACATATATTCGCCGCGCAGTTGCAGGCAGCCGACCCGGCCCCTGGTGCCCTGGGTGATGTTGGCGAATTCCTCCAGCGCCTGGGTTTCGCCCGACAGCTTCTTGTCGAAGGTCTTGCCGCGCACCCAGTTTTTCAGTTCGCGCTTGTTCTGGTCGATGTGCAGCTTCCAGTAATCGGGATAGGCATATTTCTGAAGGTAGGAGCCGATCACCGCCTGCGGTTCGTCCCATTCGGTGACGCGCACGGCTTCGAAGCCGTTTTCCAGGCCTGTCCAGGCGTGCAACCCTACAAAGTTCACACTGTTCGTGCCGAGCAAAAGCAACTGCGCCATGATGGCATTATTGTCGTTGTCGGCCGAGAGGTGGCAATCGGTGCACTGCTTGGTTTCGGTCTTGCGCACCGTATGCGGGAAGTGCGGCGCGAAGGCCTGGCTGGAAAAGCCGATGCCGCTGATCGGCGGCTGCTGGATATAGATGCGCTCGCGGTTGATGTTGGTCGAGGAGAGGACCAGCGCGGAGGTGGAGCGCACGGGCGCGATCTGATTGCCCTTGGTGGTCATGTGGCGGCCCAACTGGAACATGTCCTCGCGCGCGACCTGCGGGTTGTAGGTCGCGAAGTTGCGGGTTTCCTCGCCGCCATAATGGTGGCTCTTGGTCTTCCAGTTCGCCTCGATGGGAAGGTGGCAGCCGCCGCAGCTTGTGGTCCAGCTAAGATGGCAAGTGAAGCAGGCCATTTCCTCTTCCTTGTGCGCCCGGTCGGCCTTGGCGACGCCGGGGCCGAAAGCGTAGCTGCCGTCTTCCGCGCCCGAACGGCTCATCAGCTTAGCGCGCGCCGCCTTTGCATTGAAATGGGGGCTGTCCCTGTCCACGGCATCCTTGACCAGGCTTACTTCCCATTCAAGGGCGGGATCGACGATCGAGCGCTGGATGAGCTTTTGCCGGCCCGCGCTGTCGTAAATCCACTCGAACCGCCGCTTGCCGTCCGCATTGCGGAGCAGCGCGAGGTTGTTCCCCTGCGGCCGCGCCGCCGGACCCGATGTCAGCAGGGTGGGATAAGCGTCCGCCGTGCCATGGCAGTCCTTGCAGCCGATCTCCACTGCATTGGCCACTTCGCCATAGATCAGGCCGTTGCCGTGGCTGTCCTGGGCG
>CBHCMH010000092.1:0-7187 GCA_965974445.1 uncultured Rhizorhapis sp. | reverse complement strand
TTTGGGCAGCGTTCATGGCGGCTTTGCGCTGGCCTTCATCGACCAGATCCTGTTCCTTGGACCCCACGCGCTAGGCATCAAGGGCAGCCTTGGCGGGATGACGCTGGACGTTTCGACGCAATTTTTCGGCCCCTTGCGGGCCGGTGCGCCGATCGATGCCGTGGTCGATGTCCTGCGGGAAACCGGCCGCCTCATGTTCCTTCGCGGCCTTCTGGAACAGGACGGGCAGGCGGCCGTTGCCTTTTCTGGCACCATCCGCAAGGCGCGCGCCTGATGCCGTCCACGCTCGCCCGTTATCATGGGCTGATCGCGGCGGGCGAGTTGCGGCCCGACCCTGACCAGCTGGCCGCGGCCGAGCGGCTGAACCAGTTGCAGCAGGAGCTGGAAGCGGTGCCGCCGCGCGGATCGGTGCTCTGGCGCATGCTGGGTAAGGCCCCCGCACCGCCGCGCGGCCTTTATATCTGGGGCGGAGTAGGGCGCGGCAAGTCGATGCTGATGGACCTGTTCTTCGACAGCCTGAAAATCCACCGCAAGCGCCGCGTCCATTTCCATGAGTTCATGCTGGAGGTGCATGACCGCTTGCGTGAGGCGCGCAAATCGGAAAATGGCGATCCGATTCCGCCGGTGGCGGCGGCGCTGGCGGACGAGGCGCGCCTGCTCGCCTTTGACGAGATGGTCGTCAACAACATGGCCGACGCGGCGATCATGTCGCGCCTGTTCACCGCGCTCCTGGATGCGCGGGTCACGGTGGTCACGACCTCCAACCGGCCCCCGCGCGACCTTTACAAGGATGGCCTTAATCGCGAGCTGTTCCTGCCCTTCATCGACCTGCTGCAGCAGCGTTTGGATGTGATGACGCTGAACGGCCCGACCGATTACCGGCTGGAGCGGCTGGGCGGGGTGGATATGTGGCATGTGCCCAACGGCCCGGAGGCGACGGCGGCGCTGTCTACGGCCTTCTTCCGGCTGACCGACTATCCTCCCGAAGATCGTGCCCATGTTCCGGCCGACGAGATCGACGTTCATGGCGGCCGCAAGCTGCATGTGCCCAAATCGCTGAAGGGCGTTGCCGTCTTCTCCTTCAAGCGGCTCTGCGCGGAGGCGCGTGGCGCGCCCGATTACCTTGCCATCGCGCGCAAATATCACAGCGTGATCATTGTCGGCATCCCCCGGCTGGGGCCGGAAATGCGCAACGAGGCCGCGCGCTTCAAGACGCTGATCGACGCGCTTTACGAATATAAGGTGAAGCTGTTGGCCAGCGCCGATGCGCAGCCGGGCAGCCTTTATGAAGAAGGCGACGGCGCGTTCGAGTTTGAGCGCACGGTGTCGCGGCTGATGGAAATGCAGTCGGACGATTATCTGGCGCTCGGCCACGGGGAAAAGTGATCGCGGCCGCCGGGATGCTTTTGCCATAGGGTTCCGACCCCGAAAAAATCTCCGTCAGCGGCCTCCCGCGTTCATATCTGACTTGCGCTGGCGCGCCGATAGGCCGATCCTGTCCCCGTTCAAAGGCACCGCTTTAATCTCGAACAGGGAGAGCAATGATGGTGGGAACGGGCAATCAGATACGGACTGTTGCGCTGGTCGGACCAGCGGGCGCGGGCAAGACCAGCCTGGCGGAGGCGCTGCTATTCGCGGCGGGCGCCATTGACCGGCAAGGGTCGGTCGATGCGGGCAGCAGCGTTGGCGACGCCAGCGCCGAAGCGCGGGCGCGCGGCGGATCGACCGAATTCAATCTGATGCGGTTCGACTGGCTGGGCGACCAGTTCGCGCTGATCGATTCGCCGGGCTCCGCCGGTTTTGCCGCCGACGCTGCGCTTGCGGTGAAGGCGGCGGATCTGGCGCTGGTCGTCATCGATCCCGATCCCGCCCGCGCGCCGCTGGTCGAACCGGTGTTGCGCCAGCTGGAAGCGGCGGGCATGCCGCACGCCCTTTTCGTCAACAAGATCGATCAGGCGCGCGGCACGATCGAGGACCTGTTGATTGCGCTGAAACCCATGAGCGCCGCAGCGCTGGTGGCGCGCCAGATCCCCATCCGGGAGGGGGAGCATATCACCGGCTTCATCGACCTGGCGCTGGAGCGGGCCTATCATTACCGCCCCGGCAAAGCATCGGAACCCGTGCCGCTTGACGGCGAACTGCAGGAACGGGAAGCGGCGGCGCGCCAGTTCATGCTGGAACAGCTTGCCGATCATGACGATACACTGCTGGAACAGCTACTGTCTGATGAAATGCCCGGTCTGGAACTGGTCTTCGGCGATCTTGTCCGCGAAACGCGCGGCGGTCTGGTCGTGCCAGTGCTGTTCGGTTCCGCACTCAATGGCTCGGGGATCCGGCGGCTGCTCAAGATGCTGCGGCACGACATGCCCGGTCCGGCGGACACGGCGAGCCGGCTTGGTATCGGCGATGCTGCAGGGCTAGTACTCAAGATATCGCATGGCAGCGCGGTCGGCCGCCTGGCGATTACCCGCCTGTTCGGCGCGCCGCTGACGGAGGGGGCGGAGCTTGCCGGTCCCGACGGGCAAACGGCGCGCGCGGGCGCGTTGTTCGCTATTCAGGGGGGAAGCACCACGAAGATCAGCCGGGCGGAAGCGGGCGACATTGTCGGCATAGCCAAGATGGAAGCGGTGCGGCCGGGGGATCTGATCGGGGCACAGGGCCGGTCCAAGGCGGCGCGCCTGCCGGTCGATCGGCCGATCGCGAATTGTGCGCTTGCCGTTGCCGTTGAGGATCGCAAGGATGAAGTGCGGCTGTCGGCGGCGCTCAACCGCCTGGCGGAGGAGGATCCGGGCCTGCGCTGGGGACAGGACAAGGAGTCGCACGAAATGCTGCTCCACGGGATCAATGACGAGCATCTGGCAGTGGCGCTGGAACGGCTGAAGCGCCGCTACGGGGTTGGAGTGACGGCGCGAAAGCCGGGAACATCCTACAAGGAATCGATCCGCAGGCCCGTCACCCAGCGCGGCCGTCACAAGAAACAGTCGGGCGGGCACGGGCAATTCGCCGATGTCACGGTCGAGGTGCGCCCCCTCGAACGCGGCGAGGGCTTTCGCTTCGATGAGCGGATTTCCGGCGGCGCGGTGCCGAAGCAATGGATTCCGGCGGTCGAACAGGGCGCGCGCGATGCGATTGCCAGGGGACCGCTGGGTTTTCCGGTCGTCGATGTCGCGGTGACATTGACCGACGGGGCCTTTCACAGCGTGGACAGTTCGGAACTGGCCTTCCGCACGGCAGGCCGCATCGCGGTAGCCGACGCGTTGGCCGCAGCCGTGCCCTATCTGCTGGAACCCATCGCCCATGTGACCATAAAGGCCCCGGGCGGCGCCACCTCGCGCATCGGTTCGGCGGTCGCGAGCCGTCGAGGACAGATGCTGGGGATGACCCCGCTCGACGGCTGGTCGCGCTGGGACGCGATTGAAGTGCTGCTGCCTGAAGCGGAGTTGCATGGCCTGGAAGCGGAATTGCGGTCGTTGAGCCAGGGCATGGCGCGCTATGAAGCGCATTTCGATCATCTGGCGGAAGTCGGTTCAAAGATCGCCGGTGAAATCGTCCAGCGGCAGCACGCGCCGGCCTGATCGCCCTTGCCATCTGTCCCGCAGCGGAACAGGCGCGGGTTAACCATCTTTTTCGCTAGGCTGAAAGGTTAAAATTCCGTTAACATCGTCTCCATGAAACGGAGACTCGTCCTTACCACCGAATCCGCGCGGCATCCTTTCCGCCAGTCGCTGCCGCCTGCCCTGTTCGCGGTGGACAAGAAGGACAAGCGCGTTGCCGACGATCAGGACTGGAAGCTGTTCGCTCTCAGCTTTTCGGCGTTTTTTACGGTGTTCTACACTTTTATTGTCTGACGCCGGGCTGAGTGGGTCAAGCCGCGCTGCTGTCGATCCCCAGTTCGGCCAGCTTGCGGTAGAGTGTTGACCGGCCGATGCCCAGTTTGCGCGCAACCTCTGTCATCCGGCCACGATAATGGCCGATGGCGAGGCGGATGACGTCCGCCTCGATCTCCGCCAGGGCGCGGATATTGCCGTCGGGTTCGTAAAGGGTGACGCCGATTCCTTCATCGGAAAACAGGGTACTCGGCGCTTCGCCCTTGTGCGTGGCCTCTATCTGGGCGGCGATCTGGGGGAAGTCGGCGGGGGTGAGCGCGTCGCCTTCGCAAAGGACGGCGGCACGGAAGAGCGCGTTCTGGAGCTGGCGGACATTGCCCGGCCAGCGGTGCGTCATCAGCAGATTCAGGGCTTCGGCCGTCAACCCCAGGCTGCGAAGCCCGGGCTGCGTCGCGATGCGGGCAAGGAGGTGGCGGGCAAGCGCCGGAATGTCGCCGCTCCGCTCACGCAAGGGCGGGATGGTAAGCTGGACTACGTTCAAGCGGTAGTAAAGGTCTTCGCGGAAGCGGCCGGCCTCCACTTCATCCTGCAACCGGCGGTTGGTGGCGGCGATGACGCGGACATCGACATGCTGCGGCATGCGCGCGCCAATCGGCTGGGCCTCGCCATTTTCCAGGACGCGCAGCAGCTTGACCTGCGCGTCCATGGGCAATTCCCCGATTTCATCCAGGAATATGGAGCCGCCGTCTGCGTCGATGAAGCGGCCAATCTGCCGCTCGAAGGCGCCGGTGAAGGCCCCGCGTTCATGGCCGAACAGTTCCGATTCGACGAGGTTGGCCGGAATCGCGCCGCAGTTCACCGTCACCATTTTCTGTTTGAAGCGTGGGGAGGCGGCGTGAATGGCGTGGGCGATGACTTCCTTGCCGACACCGCTTTCCCCTTCGATCAGCACCGGAATGCGCGCGCGCGCCGCCTTTGCCGCGATGGCGAGCGCGGTGCGGAATTGCGGGGCGGAACCGACGATTTCCTCGAAGGCGAGCGGAGCCGACATCTTTTCGGACAGCGGCCGAAGCTCGCCAATATCGGGGGCCGAGGAAATGGCCGCGTGCAGGGCCGCGAGCAGCCGGTCGGGCGCGATCGGCTTTGACAGGAAATCGGTCGCGCCCGCGCGCATCGCATCTACCGCCACGGCGACACTATTATGGGCGGTCAAAATCAGGATCGGCAGGGCAGGGCGTCGCTCCTTGATGTCTCCGATCAGCCGGGCGGCATCGAAATCGGGCACCCAATGGTCCAGCAGGATGGCGTCGAGACGCATGCCGTCCTGCGTGCCGAGCATGGCAATGGCCGTTTCCCCATCATTGGCAAAGATCGTCCGCCATCCCGCGCGGGATGCCAGCGCGGCGACCAGCCTGCGCTGGGCCGGCTCATCGTCGATCAGCATCAGCAGGGGTACGCCATTATGCGCCATTGAGAACCCTTCTTTCGGACAGGTGCTCCGGCATAGAGGATCGAAGTAAAGAGCCGATTAATCTAATCAAGATTCTTTGCCGCCCTCGGGCTTGAGGGTGGGAGAACATATGGCTACACAGGCCACCAACTTATGGCTGAAGGGGAAAACTTATGGCGTCCAATGGCGAACTCAATAACGAGTTGAAGACATACCAAGGCTTTCTTGCGTTGATGAAATGGGGCACGATCATCAGCATCGCGGTTACCGCGCTCGTCATCGTCCTGATCGCCTGATCGCGCAAATCCATGAAAATAGCTGTTCTGAAGGAACAGGCCGAGGGTGAGCGGCGGGTTTCCGCGTCGCCCGAAACGGTCAAGAAGTTCATCGGTCTGGGTGCGACCCTGGCCGTTGAGCAGGGGGCGGGCGAATCAGCGTCTGTTGCGGACGCGGATTATGCAGCGGCAGGCGCGACTATTGGCAGCCGGGCCGATGTGCTGAAGGATGCCGACATCGTCCTGGGCGTGCAGGGGCCTTCGGTTGAAAGCCTGAATGGCGTGAAAGCTGGAGCGCTGCTGGTGGCCGGGCTCAATCCCTTCGGGGAGCGGGCGCGGGTCGATGCCTATGCGGCTGCCGGGCTGGAGGCGCTGGCGATGGAGTTCATGCCGCGCATCACGCGCGCGCAGTCGATGGATATCCTGTCCTCGCAATCGAATCTTGCAGGGTACAAGGCCGTGCTTGACGCTGCGGCAGAATATGGCCGGGCGTTCCCGATGATGATGACGGCGGCAGGCACGGTTTCGGCCGCGCGCGCCTTCATCATGGGCGTGGGCGTTGCGGGCCTTCAGGCGATTGCGACCGCGCGGCGTCTGGGCGCGCAAGTGTCGGCGACCGACGTGCGTTCGGCGACGAAGGAACAAATCCTGTCGCTGGGCGCCAAGCCGATCTTCGTGGAGAATGTCGCGGGGATCGAAGGCGAAGGATCTGGCGGCTATGCTTCGGAAATGTCGGAAGAATATCAGAAGGCGCAGGCCGAGCTGGTGTCCAGCCACATCGCCAAGCAGGATATCGTCATCACCACCGCGCTGATCCCTGGCCGGCCCGCGCCGCGCCTGATCAGCGACGCGCAGATTGCGACGATGCGGCCGGGCAGCGTGATCGTCGATCTGGCGGTCGAGCAGGGCGGCAATGTCGAAGGCGCGGTGGCCGGTGAGGTCGTCGTCAAACATGGCGTGAAGATTGTCGGGCACAGGAATGTGCCGAGCCGTCTGGCGACCGATACGTCGGCGCTGTTTTCGCGCAACCTGTTCAACTTCCTCTCCGCCTTCTGGGACAAGGAGAAGAACGCGCCGGTACTCGACGAGGAAATCGGCAGCGCCATCCGCCTGACGCAGGGCGGCAAGGTCGTGAACGCGCGGTTGCTTTCAAGCTGACATAATGTCCGTTCGTGTCGAGCGAAGTCGAGACACGTTCGCGCTACACCAACGTCCCTCGACTTCGCTCGGGACGAACGGGGAGTAGGAATAATGGATTTTATATCGATTCTGTCGATTTTCGTGCTGGCGTGTTTCGTCGGCTATTATGTGGTCTGGTCGGTGACCCCGGCGCTCCACACGCCGCTGATGGCGGTCACCAACGCCATTTCCTCGGTCATCATCGTGGGGGCGCTGATCGCCAGTGCCGAAGCGAGCAGCGAGACGGCCAAGTGGCTGGGCCTTGCCGCCGTCGTGATGGCCAGCGTCAATATTTTCGGCGGCTTTGCCGTCACCGAACGCATGCTCGCCATGTACAAGAAGAAGGAGCGCTGACATGCACGAAGTGGCAGGAGTTCCTTCCTGGGTCGCGCTCGCCTATTTGATCGCGGGCGTCTGTTTCATCATCGCCCTGCGCGGGCTTTCCAGTCCGGCGTC
>CBHCMH010000091.1:0-7201 GCA_965974445.1 uncultured Rhizorhapis sp. | reverse complement strand
CGCTTGAACTTGCCAAGTCCAAGCAGGACAGCGTCGGCCAGCGGCAGTGCGCCCCCCGAGAGCGACGTGCCCGATCCGCGCGGCACCACCTTCACCCCCTCGGCATGGCACCAGGCGAGAATCTGCGAAACCTGTTGCGTCGTTTCCGGCAGGACAACAAGCAAGGGAGGCTGGCGATAGGCGGTCAGACCGTCCGTTTCATAGGGGCGCAACGCGTCCGGATCTTCGATTACGCCTTCACCAGGAACTATCGCGCGGAGCGCCGCCGCGATCGCCGCGCGTCTGGCGATCACATGCTGGTCCGGGGCGGGCATTTTCAGCGACATGGCAAATCCTTTTAACTGACCCCTAAAGGATGCGCCATTCATGTTCCGACATGCAAATGGACGATGCCCCGCTATCTTCTATGCAGAAGGATGCTTCGTCAACATCGGGAGGCGCTATCGTCGGAATGCCAGGTATATGACGCCGGAAGACTGGGGCTTCGTCCCGTCCCTGGCAGTCTGGGGGCAGTGCGCGCGATCCGACAGGGATCGGCGATACTGGTCGGATCCGGCCAGACCGCATGGTTCTGCCTGTTTTTTGGACAAGCAATCGCATCGGGAGAGAATAAGGCCATGAAAGAACCGAAAGTTGCCGTGATCGGTACGAACATAGGCTGCACCCTGCACATTCGTGCCCTGCGCGCGGCCGGCTTCACCGTCACCACGCTCGTAGGCCAGGATGCGGAGAAGACCGCTTATCGCGCCGATCATTTCGGAATCCCCCATGCGTTGACGTCCTTTGACGCCGCACTCGATAGCGAGGTTGACGCCATCGTGATCGCAACGCCGCCGCCGACCCATCATGATTTCACCATGCGTGCGGTGGCCGCCGGCAAGCATGTCATCTGTGAAAAGGCCTTCGCGCTTGATATCGGCCATGCGCAAGAAATGCGGGACGCCGCCTCGGAGGCCGGGGTCGCCAACATGATCAGCCATGAATTCCGCTGGTTCCGGCAAAATGCCCTGGCGCGCCGGCTGGTGAAGGAGGGAAGGCTGGGCGCGCCCATCCACGTCGTCGCGCAGTTCGATCATACGCTCTGCGCGCCCCGCTCGCTGGAACTGCCGGACTGGTGGATGACGCATGAGGGCGGGGGCGGCTGGCTACGCAATTACAATGCGCATGGCATCGACCTCATCCGCTATATGGTCGGCGAGTTCGCGGCGGTCGCGGGTACGGTGCATCCCGGATCGGACCGGGGCATGACGGCCGATGACAGCTATGCCTTCGCCTTCCTTCTGGACAACGGCGTTCAGGGCGCGATGACCGGGACGTGCAGGACGTGGGACCCGTTCGCGACGACGCGCATCACCGGCGCCGACGCCGGCGTGTCGATCGGCTGGACCTATGACGTGGCGATGAGCAGTGCGGACGGTGTGCAGCAGGTGGCGGCGCCGGACGATCTGCTGCAGGAGCTTCGCGGCGGAGGCCCGGAGGTGAGCGCGCCGCAGGAAGCGCTTCCGACCATGGAGGATACGCCCTATGTGCAGACCCACAGCAGCGATTACGGCTTCGTCGAGATGGTCGGCCTGACGTCGGCATTCAAGTCCTGGATAGGCGACCCGGCCTACCGGAACCCGGCCATAGCCAGTTTCGATGACGGGCTGGCCCATGTCAGGGTCATCGATGCCGTCGAGCGGTCACGCAAGGAAGGACGCTGGATCGACCTGGCCTGACCTGTTGTTGGAAGTTTCAACCGTTTGAGGAGAATGACGTGAAAGCTGTACAGTTTGAGGAGCATGGTCCGCCGGAAGTGCTCAAGCTCGTCGAGCTCGACCCACCCATGGCGGCGCCCGGGCAGGTCCAGATACGGGTGACGGCGATCGGGGTGAACCCGGCCGACTATAAGTGGCGCAACGGCTTCAGCCTGCGCTATTATCCGCTGCCCCTGCCGCATGTGCCAGGCTATGACGTGGCGGGCACCGTGTCGGCCGTGGGGGATGGCGTGACGGCGCTGCGTGTCGGGGACCGGGTGTTTGCGACCGTCAATGGCGCCTATGCCGAATATGCCGTCGCCGACGCGGCGCATTGCGCGGTCATTCCGGACAATGTCGACGACGCGCAGGCCGCTGCCCTGCCTTGCCCCGCATTGACGGGAGTCGAGATGGTGGAGGAGGGGGTGGCCCCGCTCGGTGGCCAGACCGTGCTGGTCACCGGCGCGACCGGTGGCGTGGGCCGCTTCGCCGCCTGGGCCGCCAAGGGGCTGGGATGCAGGGTCATCGTCGCTGTCCGTGACGCCTATGCCGATGAGGCAAGGGCGTTGGGTTTTGAGGAGGTGGTCGGTTTTGACGATCCGCTGCCTGACGATCTGCGCTTCGACCATGTCGCGGACACGGTAGGCGGAGCCTCGGTCGGCCGCCTTTGCTGCAACCTCAAGCCCGGCGGCAAGATCATCACCGTGGCCACGACGCCGATCGAAGGCGAAGGATTGCCTGCTGAGCCGAAGATCTTCGGCTATCATGGCGACGGGGAGCGGCTTGCCCGGATCGTCAATGCGATCGCCACGGGGGAAATGAAGATGCCCGTTTCGCGGACATTGGCCCTCGCTCATGCAGCAGAAGCGCACCGCCTGGTCGAGGAGGGCGGCGTGCGCGGCAGGGTGATCCTGATGCCTTGATCCCTGAAAACCGGGCCGGCGGCCCTTGTGCGGGGGCGCCGGCCGGTGAGCCGGTTCGGCCTATCTGAATGCCCTGAAGAAGCCGGTCAGTTCTGCAACGAAAATGTCAGCCGCATCCTGTGCCGGAAAATGCCCGCCATGGGGATGAACCGCATAGTGACGCACATCATAGACACGCTCAAGCATGCTGCGCGGAACGGGCGGAATCAGGTCATCGGCAAACAGCATGAAACCTGCCGGAACTGTGATCCGCGTTCCCGGCGGGATGACGCTTTCATGCAGGAACCCGTAAAGCCACATCGGCGCCGACGGTCCGTTGATCCAGTATATCATGATGTTCACGAGCAGATCATCGATCGTGAAAGGCGGGCCACCATCGGCGGCGGGCGTGCTCCAGGACCTGAACTTGTCGATGATCCAGCTTGCCAGGCCCATCGGCGAGTCGGTCAGCGCCATCGCCATCGCGTCGGCTTTATGGCCCTGGATCGCCTGATAGGCATATTCGGGATCGGGCGCCAAAGCGCGCTCGAGCCACTGGGCTTCCTCCGGGCTAGGGCCGGGGCCAGCAGGATCGGGCGCGATAAATCCGCCTGACGTCGAGAACAGGAGCGCCCGCAATCCTTCGGGCGCAAGCTCCGCGAGATGCCGTCCTGCCAGACTGCCCCAATCGGACCCGAAAATGACATAATGATACAGTTGCAGCTGACTGCACAGCTTCTCCCACAGCGCGCTGATCTGCGCGGCCGATATCGGGCTGGCGGGCGGCGGGGAAAAGCCATAGCCCGGCATGGACGGTATGATGACGGTAAAGGCGTCCTCAACCGCCCCGCCATGTCGTTCCGGATGCGCCAGCCGGTCGATGACCCCGTCAAATTCGACGAAGGAACTGGGCCAGCCATTGAGCAGCACCAATGGCAGCGGGTCGGGGCCGGAACCCGGCTCCACCACGACATGAATGTCCTGCCCATCGACGTTGACCATGCGCTGGGCAAAGCGGTTGAGACGTTGCTCGTGCGCCCGCCAGTCGAAACCCTTGCGCCAATGGTCCAGCACCTTCGCCGCCGCTTCCAGCGGCATCCCGTGCCGCCAGCCCGCGCCGGTTTCGACGCGTGGCAAGCGGGTCCGTGCCAGCCGGTCCGCAAGATCGGCCAGCACGTCGTCGGCGACCGCGATCCGGAACGGACGGCCCGCCTTCAGGCAAGGTTCAGCGGCAGTATCAGCCTGCCCTTCAAAAGCATCAGACAAGGGCAGTCTCGATCTTTGCCATGTAGGAACGATAGGCCCTTGGCTCAGGGTCCTTGCGTGGATCGTGGAAAGGCAGCAACGCCTTGAGAATGCGGGGAAGTGCCAGTTTCATCACCTTTCGGCCAACGGCTTTGGATCGTTTATGCATTTCGGCGACCTGCTCGGGCGTCATGGTGAGTGCGTCCTGGGCGAAGAGATAGTCCTTCACCATCCTCGACATGCCCTGAAGGTGCTTCAGCTGGAAGAAGAAGCCATGGATACGCTGAAAATAGCCGACGCCGAACATGCGCGCGACGTCGTGGCAGACGGTACGATGCTCATATTCCTCCATCAGGTGCCACTTCCACAATGTCACGACATTCTGATCCGCATTGCCGATCAAATCCTCTATCTCATCGAGCCAGACGAGAGCCATGGGCGGGCCGAGCGTCTCGAAGCCTTCGCAATAGGCGCACAGGAATTTGAAGGACTTCGTAGCCAGCAGCCGTTTGAACTCCGCTTCGAAATGGCGTTCGAAATGGGCGACATCATATCCCTCGCGCGGCAATATCGCGTTGAACGCGGCATGGAGCGCGGTGTGATTGCCTTCCTGGCGGATGAAGGTGCGAATGTCCGCCTTGAGCCGCGCATGCCCGGGATTGGAAGCGTCGAGCTTCGCATTCGCCTGGGACATGACGCGGTTCAGAAAACGCTCGAGATGGGGAATCCAGAGCGACGAGGCGTTCATCTGCTGCGCGAATTCGCCATGGGGCGCCCATCGCGCGGAGGTTTGGGAAAAATCCACATCTGGCTTGCGAACGCGCATGACAAACAAACCTCCGGCTCCATCCTTCCGTCATAGCAGTTTTCCGGCAACCGCCCCCGGCCGTCCGGACTATTCGCGGGTCAGGAACGCCATGACCGCGCTTTCGAACGCGGCTTTCTGCTCGATCATCGCCCAGTGGCCGCATTTGGGGAAAATGTGCAGTTCGGCATTGGGAATGAGGCGGAGGGGAAGCAGCGCTCCGTCCAATGGCGTGACCCGGTCATCGCGGCCCCATGTCAGCAAGGTGGGCGCCTGGATCTTGGGCAGATAGGCGAAGCTCTGGACGGCGTCGGGTCCGGCCATCGCCTGCGCGATGGCGGCAAGGCCGGCACGGGAGTAGATTTTCCGGTTGGTTTCCAGCGCCTGGGGCTGCGTCGCAGTACTGAACCGCGCATCGATCAGCTCCTCGGTCAGGATCGACTGGTCGAACACCATCGAGCGGAGCCAGAGAATGATCTGCTCCCGCGTCGGGTTGGCCACGAATTCCGCGAGCCGTTCGACCCCTTCATAGGGGAAAGGATTGAAAATCGGCACGCCCACGCCGCCGATCGTCACCAGCCGGGTGACGCGATCGGGCTGGGCCGCCGCCAGCTGCGCCGAGATCAATCCGCCGAAGGAGTTGCCGACCAGGCTCGCGCGTTCGATCTTCAGGCTGTCCATCAGGTGGATGACCGCGTTGACGGTGCCGGCAAAGGGATCGCCCGCAATGCCGGAACTCTCGCCATATCCCGGAAGGTCGGGAACGATGCACCGGAACCGCTCCGCGAAGATGGGAGCGTTGCCGGAAAAATTGCGCCACCCCGTCACGCCGGGCCCTGATCCGTGCAACATCAGCAGAGGCGCGCCGTCACCCATGTCATGATAGGCGATCTGGCCTTCGCCAAAGGGTATCGTCATCTGGGTTTCCGGCATTCTGCTTCTCCTTTCGCGAACTGATTCGCGAGGGGTGGACCAGAGCCTCCCGGCCCGCCACGGCGGAGGGGACTAGATCGGAAATTTATTCGTCCGCTATTGGCTCATCGCTAGGGCGAGAACGCTGGTCAGCACGAACCGAACCACGTCCGCCTGCCCCCGGGCACCCATCTTGGCATAGATCCGCTTGGAATAGTTGCGGGCGGTCGCTTCCGAAATGCCCATCTGCGCGGCGGCCTCCGCAATGGATGCGCCGCGACAGATTGCGACGGCAAGGCGCGCTTCGCTGGGAAGCAGGCCGAACAGTTCCGCAATCTGTTCGTGCCGGTCGACCATGGAATTTTCATCATCCTGCAGGAACGCGGTCATCACGGCGGTTCGTCCCGTCGACGCGATGGGATTGGCGATGGGGACGAGCAGGAGAGAGAGCCATGGATCGTTGCTGATGCTGAGCGCCCGCGGCTGGGTTGCGCCGCGCTGCGCGATGTCGCTCACCGCAGTGGAGAGGCGCATGTTGAGATCCCTGCCCGAAGCCGTCAGCCTCCCCGAAGGAGAGGCAGTGAGCGGCCCGTTGCGACGCAGCATATGACGCGCTTGATGGCTTGCCTCCACAATGGTGCCGGTGGCGTCCAGGCTGATCCAGCCGAAATTCAGACGGCTGATGGCAGTGTCGGAAATCGCCGCATGCACGCGCTGATTTTCCATCGTCACATACGTCTGGAGCGAAATGCGGAAATGCGCGGCCACCTGCTTCAGAATGACCGAATGGTCGGGGGGAAATGGCAATTCGTCCCGGCCGAGATAGAGCCACGCGCCAATGCCGCTCGGTTCACGGACACGTACGCCCAACATATGGCGCAGGCCCCGGGGGATGAGCAGTTCGTCGACATAACGCCTGTGATCGGGATTTCCTTTGTCGATCAATCGGTCCAGTCCGTAGACTTCCCCTTCCTCCAGATTGCCGTTGAGATAGGGGTCCAGCCTGTAGAATCCCTCCTCATACATGCGGGGGATGTCGGGCAGGGCGGCTGGACCGGCGAACAGTTCCAGGGGGCTGTTGGGCGGCCGGTCCATCGGTCGGAACAGAATACCCGCATAGTTTGCTTCGCAAATATCCCGCAGCCGATGCAGAAATCCGTCCCAAGGAGGCGTTTCGAACGGTCCCCGGTGCAGTGCAATCAGCAAGTCGTCCATGAAAGTTACGTTTAGCACTGCGGCATCCCATTTGGTAGGTTTGGTCTCACCCTGGCATGCCTATCTTCTGCGCAAACAGCAAAGCAGGAGAGAGAGTTTGAACAGGATAGCGGATGCGCGCGCGCTGATGGATGGCGCAGAACTTGAAACCGGACGCTCGGACTGGGAAGCGCCATTTACCGGAAACCCGCTGGAACCGTTGACCATATTGGTCGATGATCTGAATTCGACAGCCCGTCTTCACGAACTGGGCGCTCGGCGCATCTATCGGCAACTGCATGAGAATCTGTGCGCGCGCCTTATCTATCTGGACGATCGCAAAAGACTGAATGGAGTTGGGAACGGGCCGATAGAAAGCCCGATCTTCATTCTTGGCCTGCCCAGGT
>CBHCMH010000090.1:0-7224 GCA_965974445.1 uncultured Rhizorhapis sp. | reverse complement strand
GATGGTGGGGCTCACGCGCATCGACTGGAGCGTGGCAGGGATGCGCGGCGTCTTCGTTCAGCAGGTGGCCTTTGGCGGCAAGCAGATGGACTGGTCCGGGCATGTCGTGTTCGAAACGACACGGGGCAGTGCCTGGGGTCACAAATTCCAGTGAGATTCCGGTTTGTAAGGGGCGGCTTGATCCGGCCCGGCTCGTCTTCATCGACGAGACTTGGGCCTCGCGCGGATCCAAACTGTCGCCCTTCCTTCTTATGGCTCGAACAGATTCGCATTTTTACGCCAGGGCTGCCATGCGAAGGCTTCGAACGATGACGACCGCGCTCAACAGGATGCCACCGGCCAGGATCAGAAGCCCGATATCGTAACTGCCTGTCTGGCTGTAGGCGTAAGCGGCGACGACAGGGCCCAGCGCGCTTAAGTTCAGGAACGGGTAGGCAAGGCCCAGAGTCTTGCCAATATTCGCAGCGCCGAACCGCCCGACGAGGACGACGCCGAGAAGAGGCTGGATCGCTGCCGACGCAAAACCGCCGGAAAGCGCGGCCCCCAGCAGGTGGACATAACCGATCGGCCCGAGCGCTCCAAGCGTCAGCGAGATAGTCAGCAGGTAGCAGCAGCTGACCACGAGATAGACGGTATGCGTGCTGACCCGATCGACAATCATCCCCCAGATCGGCTTGCCCACGATCGCTCCGGTAGAGAGGGCGGACAGCAGAAGTGCTGAGCGGGCGGGCGAGATGCCATTGTCATGGCCCATGGCCGGCAAATTATACTGGAACACAAGCTGCACGGCCGCGACGATGCCCATCCCGATCGCGATTGAGAGGAAGATCCTGTCGGACAATATCGTCAAGGTGGTGAGGCTGGCATCGCCACCCTTGCGCTGGACGACCGGTGCCGCCGGTACATCGTCCAGGGGTGGCTCGCGGAGCAGCAACGCGACCGGAACGAACATCACAGCAGCCGCGACTGCCAGGTAGAGATAGGCCGTCCGCCAATCGGAAAAGCTTATGATCCATTGAATCAAGGGCGGCATCACGAGACCGCCCACCGGACCTCCGCCCGCACTGACGGCGAGCGCCAGGCCCAGCCGCGATCGGAACCACTTGGCGGTGACGGCCTGTGCCAGCAGCGGCCCTGCAAGTTTGACCGCGACGGACACTGGAAGGACACTGATCAGCATCACCTGCCAGAAGCTCGTGGCCTGTGAAAGCAGTACCAGCGACAATATGGTCGAACCGACACCGGTCAGAATGGCGGGTTTGGTGGGAAGCCTGTCGATGAAATGGCCGACAAAGGGACTGGCGACGGCGGAGATGACCTGGATCATCACGGGGATCATGGTTAGTTCGGCCCGGCTAACTTCAAAGCTCTGCGTCCAGGGGATCAGAACGACGCCGAAGCTGTAGAGGAATATGCCCAGCGAAAAGGCCTGCATGAGCACTGTGATGGCCACGATCACCCAGCCATAATAGGCGGAATTCATGGCGGAGGGCGCGGGCGAGCCGTGAGGGCGAGGGGCTGGGCGGGAATGTGGCTGCACGTCGCGCGGGCTGCCGGGCTCATCGTTTTCACGCAATCCTCGATCCTCTTCCCAACACGTTTCGACCATGACACGGGGTCCGCAGCCGCTGGCGGCTGCGATAGTCCTCCATCCTCGCCTTCAGGCCCGGTTCCGCCACTGAGCGCACGAGTTCCGCAAGCTGTCGATCGACCGAACCCCGCTCGACGGCAAGCGCCGCCCGCAGCCGGGCCAGCGTCGCCGCGTCCAGCCGGGTGGAAGTGGCGATGCGCCGGTCGCAAGCCGCGAACAGGTCCGCCCCCGCGCCGACGGTGCGGTCAGCGGCGATCGCGATCGTTGGATAGGGGGCGTTCCAGATCCGGGCGAGTAGCTGCTCGATCCGGATGAAGCGCAAAGCGAGATCGGCATCACTCTGCTCCGCCAGACCAGCGAGATCGAAACCGGTGCAGAAATGTCGTCCTTTCCCCTGGAAGATAAGGACCTTGGCCGACGATTCCTCGAATCTGTCCAGTCCGCGATGGAGCTCCTCGACAAGAGCCGCGGAGAGACAATTGCCGACATCCGGCCGGGATAGCGTCAGGATGACGGCGTTGCCGTCGATCTGGATCAGCAGCGGATCGCTCATACCCCGCCCCAGAAATTGGGAAGCCGGCGATTTGCATAGCCAGAAATGAACGGCTTGCGCACGCCATCGGGGTCAAGCACGGAGCGTTCGATCGACCCGATATCGCCGCCATAGATATGGATGCTCACCGACGTGCGATCCGCATAGGCATTGCGGACCCGGTGAATATCGCCTCCATCGGGCGTGAAGCTTATGATCTGTCCGGGTGTCAGGACATCCTCGGACGTCTTGACCAGCCTTCCGATGCGTAGTTCGAAGTTCTCGGAAATCTCGCTGCCCCGAAGCATGCCCACCATTCCCCAGACGCCATGGTCGTGGATCGGCGTAGACTGGCCTGGCCCCCAGACGAAACTGACGACGCTAAATCGCCGCCGGGCATCGCAGTAGAGAAGATATTGCTGATATCGATCGGGACCCGGACGCGCGAATTCGTCGTCGAGCCAGTCGTCCTGCGCCAGCAGCGAACGGAATGCCTGCCCGATCGCGCCCGGCATCCCGCCGCCGTCGCACGCCGCGTCGGGCAGCGCACGCGAAACCAGGTCAAGGAAGCCAGCAAAGCGACGGCGGCCGGCTGGCGACGTTTCGGCACCGGGGGCGATCATGCGCGATTCAGCGCACTGGCAGACACGACCTGCCCGACTTCGGCCAGAATCGCCGCACGGTCGGCATCCAGCGCTGGCGGCATCAGGCGGATCGGCAGCCGGTCTCCGTCGATCATCAATGGGGAACCAAATGTTCGCGCCATCGCACCCCCCGGCAGTTCGATATCGCTCACCCAGCCCATATGGGCCACCTGCGGATCGGCGAGCGCTTCGGAATAGCTGTTGATCCGGCTGCAGGGAATGCCGGCCTGCTCAAACGCCTGGATCAGATGATCGACCGACCAGCGGGCGAAAATTTCGGTCAGCTGCTCGGCTAGAAGCTGCTGATTCTTCACCCGATCCGCCATACGGTAAAAGCGTTCGTCGGCGTAGAATCCGACCCCCTGCGAACGAGGACCGCTGTGCCCATAGGCCGACATCGAGCAATAGATTAGAAGCGGATGGGTGTCGGCGAAACTCTCATACCCCAAACCAAGGCGATCCATGACTCCCGGTCGGTTATTCTCGATGACGACATCCGCCTGTTCGATCATCCTGCGAGCGATCACGCGATCGTCGAGATTTTTCAGATCCAAGGCGATCGACCGTTTGTTCCGATTGAGCGACGCGAAATTCTCACTGAAGCCGTCGGTAAGGGGCGGCCATTGCCGTATGGAATCACCTGACCCGGAGTCGATCTTCACGACCGATGCTCCCATGTCGCCCAGCAGCATCCCGCAGAAGGGCCCCGCAGCAACATTGCAGAATTCCACAACCTTTACGCCCCTGAGCGGCAGGTCGTGATATTCCTTCGTGTCCTGTTCGCCGCAGTTCACATCTTCGGCTTCATTCATCTGAATGCCTTTCATTCGGAGTCGATCCCCCCTCATTCCCACGGCTTCCCAGTGCCGGCTTTTGCCTCATGCTGCCGGTGGTCGCCGGACCCTGCATCGTCCGACCGGCGATTGCCCCGTCTGACCAGCAATCACGCGCAATCCGGACAATCAGCGAAGAAGTAACAGCGCCGACAGATTCGCGCCCGCGATCCACCCGGTTTCCGCCACCATCAGCGCTATCGGCTTCCAACCGACGGACAGGATCGAGCGGAACGAGGTGCTCATGCCGACCGCCGCCATTGCCGTGACTAGGCAAAGCTGCGACGCCGACGATATCCCGCCCACGACAAGGTCCGGAATGGGCAACATGCTCGCCAGGACGACCATGGCCGCGAAACCGACCAGGAACTTTGGAAATGGCGCCCTTTGCCGGCTTTCCCCCTCGCCGGCGGGGGTCCGATCAGCAAGGATATGATGAGGATCACGGGGATCAGCGTCGCGACACGCAGCAGCTTCACATAGGTCGAGATGTCACCCGCATGATCCGAAATTGAGAAGCCGGCTCCAATTACCTGGGCGACGTCATGGATCGTTCCGCCGATGAATATGCCTGCTTCGGTATCGTCCAACCCGAGGAGCAGCGCGATCTGCGGGTAGAAGATCATCGCCAAAGTCGAGAGTAAGGTCACGACGATAACGGCCAGGATCGTATCGCGTTCGGTTTCCTGCCGACGTGGAAGGATTGCGCTTATGGCGAGGGCCGCCGACGCGCCGCAGATCCCGACGGCACCGGCCGACAGAAGGCCGAAATTCCGGTTGATCCGCATGAAACGGCTCAGCATGAGACCAAACAGGAGCGTGCTGGCGATCGACAGCAGGACGAGCGCGATGGGAAACACGCCCAGCCCAACGAGTTGATGAAGCGTGATACGGATGCCGAGCAGGGCTATTCCGATCCGCAGTACCGATTTGGCCGCAAAACCGATGCCGGGCGCGAACAGCGCCTCCTGCCGGAGAAAGTTGAAGGCCATTCCGACCAGCAAGGCGAGCAGCATGACTGGCGTCGAATAACGTTCCGAAAGCCATTCCGCCGCGCCCGCCGCGGTCAATGCCACCAATATGCCCGGATTAAGGCGCCGCCATCGTTTGCCCAGGCGCTCCCGGCCGTCGGCCTCGGTCTGAAGCGCGAAGCTGGGTCGTGAACTGACCCCGCCGGTCGCGGAGTGTAGAACTCACCGTTCCCTCACGGTGCGAGCCGCCCTGTAATCAGCCGGCATTCGCTGCCTTAGCCCCGCGGTATTCGGTGATTTCTTTTTCGAGCACTTGCCAGACATGAAGCGAATCATTGTATTCACGAGCTTCCACGATCTTGCCATCGCGTATGATGTGGAGAAAATGGTAGTGATTATTGTAGATCCCACCATTCTTCAGCTTTGCGTACGATGATGTCGATGTACAGGCGCGCTCACCCTCCACGGTGATGATCGGTTCCTCGAACGTGAACCAGCCGTCCACCAACAGCGTCCTGAACCAGGCAGCGAATTCCATCGTCTCCTTTTTGCCGATCCAGCCGCGACCAGGGGACCAGCTGCGATAATCGTCGGCGACCAGTCGATACATTCCTTCGGTGTCGCCCTTCGACATGCAATCCCACCACTGACGGTGAACCGCACGTGTTTGCTCGGTCGTATCCATCTCAGTCCTTTCAGAACGTCGTGCCTGCGCGATCGCGCGCGTTGTGCCCTGTCACTCCGGAGCGGCGGCTTCCGCCCGTTTGGCGGTCAGTTCCTTCTCGAGAACGCCCCATACGTGCAGGGAATCGTTGTATTCCCAGGTCTTGATCAGCTTCCCGTCGCGGACCTGATGCAGGAAGTGATAGCTGTTGCGGTAGGTATTGCCGTTCTTGAGCGGGGCATGCGACCGGGTGGCCACGCAGGCCCGATCGCCCTCGACGGTGATGATCGGATCGTCGAAGGTGAACCAGCCGTCCACCAAGAGCGTGCGGAACCAGGCCGTGAACTGCTGGGTGGCTTCCTTGCCTATCCACCCTCGACCGGGCGACCAGCTCTGGAAATCATCCGCGCAAAGCGCCTCCATGGCCGCCACGTCGCCGCTGACCATGCAATCCCACCATTTGAGGCAAACTGCTCGGGTCTCTTCTGTCTGGTCCATACCCGTCCTTCTCGTCTCGATATCGCTACCTCCGATGGCGTCGGGCCATGCGGATGGCGATACTTACCCCTGCGTGGCAAGCTGTTGCTGGATCGGGTTGGGCACCTTCACATGCATGGTACCCGGCTGGCCGTCTATGCCAAGCGGCGGCCCGCCCTTGATCGTTACCCGGCGCATCGTTCTGACCCGGTCGCCGTAATCCAGGATCGCGTAGTGAAGCGTCGCCGCTTCGTCCCACATCACGAAGTCGCCGGACCGCCAGTTCCACCGCACGATATGTTCGGGCTTCAGGATCGCATCCATGTAGACCCGGAACAACGCCTGGGAATCGTAGCCCGATGTCCCGATGAACTTGTGGCCATAATTGCCGAGATACAAGCATCGCTCGCCGGTGTGCGGATGGACCCTGACCAGCGGGTGCTCCGTCTCGTAGAGCGTGGAGGTGAACGGCGCGCGCATGGCCTTGAGGCCAGTGTCGTAATCGACATCCTCGCGCGCATTGGTGTGGACGACGCGCAGGCCGTCAGCCAAAACGCGCAGGCTTTCGGGCAGCGCCTGGTAGCCCATGGCGCAGTTGGCCCACATCGTATCACCGCCCACCGCCGGGGACACGATCGAGCGCAGGAACGCGACCGAGGGGGGCGTGTCCTGGAAGCTCTGGTCGGTGTGCCAGAAATTGGCGTTTTCCTTGCGGCGCGAATCCAGTTCGGTGATGTGCGTGCCAACCTTGTTGGGCTGGGTCGGATGATCGTGGATATCCCCGAACTTCAGCGCGATCTGCTCGTGCGTGGCATCGTCGAGATGCCCCTGCCCGCGCACGAACAGCACCTTGTGCCGCCAGAGCGCCTGCTTGAGAGCTTCGACGACCGCGGGCTCCATGTCCGCGTCGAGGCGCAGGTTGGTCACCTCCGCGCCGATGTGTCCGGCGACCTGCCGGAGCATCAGCCGAGGCGTCTCTTCGATTGGCTTGACTGACGACATCGCTGCATCCTTCCTTGGTGATCGTTGCTCTCCGGCTCGGGCGGCAGGTCCTGCCGGCTACCCGCAAGCGCGTCGGACTGCGCAGAAATCAGAGATATGGTTCGGCCATCGCCACGAAGGGCGATCTCCGCCACGCGGCGGACACCGCACAAGCCGGAAAAGGTGAGTTCTGCGCGCAAGACACCGCTCTCCTTGCCGCGTGCTGATTGCGCGCTCTGTGCCAGAACCCTGGCCCCGCTCGCTATTGTTGCGCGTGGCCGCGGACATCATTCGCCGACCGAGCCTGTGAAGCATCATCCGTTCGGACGTGAATCGCGGCGCCACGCCCCGGCGCACGGCTTGACTGCGAATGTCAGCGGACGGCTGTGAAATCGGCAAACTCGGCCGCATTTTCACGATCCCTCCATCCCCGTAAAAGCAAACCCCCGCAACCAAGGCTCCGGGGGTAGTGAGCGGCCTGCATGTGCCGCTGAGTTCAGAGCTGCTGGTGCGCTTGCACCAGCCTCAGAA
>CBHCMH010000089.1:0-7251 GCA_965974445.1 uncultured Rhizorhapis sp. | reverse complement strand
GCGGATCGGCGTCCAGTCGACATCGCTATATTCGCCGTTCACCCGGCCCGTATAGGAATCCAGCTTGGCGCGGATTTCCTGATAGCTCTGCACATCTCCGCGAGAAGGGGGAGCGATCTGCACCAGCACCACCTCACGATGATATTCCGGGTGGTCCTTGAGGAAGCGTTCATAGCCCGCGAACCGTTCGTCCAGGCCCTTGCTATAGTCCAGCCGGTCCACCCCCACGATCAGGCTGCGGTCCTGCAGGGAAGCGCGCATCTGGCGACGCATATGGGCGGCTTCGGGGCTTTGGCTGGCTTCCACGAAATCCGGAAAATCTATGCCGATGGGGCAGGTAATGGCCTGGATTGTCCGGCCTCCCACAGTGCAGAGGTCGCCATCCACGGTGCCGCCCATTTCCTTTTCCACATAATGGCGAAAGGATTCCAGCCATTCTTCGGTCTGAAAGCCGACGACGTCATAGGCAAACAGCGTTTCCACCAATTGCTGATGATGCGGGAGAGACACTAGCAGGCGTGTAGGCGGCCAGGGGATGTGCAGGAAGAAACCGATGCGGTTATGCAGGCCCCGGTCGCGCAGCATCTGGCCCAGCGGGATCAGGTGATAGTCGTGGACCCAGACAATGTCCTCGCGCTCGATCAGCGGAATAGCGGTGTCGGCAAAGCGCTCGTTCACCCGGTTATAGCCGCCCTCGAACGTGCGGTCATATTCGGCCAGGTCGATGCGGTAATGGAACAGCGGCCACAGCGTGCGGTTCGCATAGCCGTTATAATATTCATCGATGTCCTGCTCTTCCAGGTCGATGGTCGCGGTCTTGACGCCTTCATCCTCCTGAAAGGCGATTTGTCCGGTGAACTTCTCCGTCATATTGCCCGACCATCCGAGCCAGAGCCCACGGCTTTCGCGAAGCGAGGCTGACAGCGCAACGGCCAGTCCTCCCTGCGCCGCTGTATTGCCGGGCTGGCGCACGCGGTTGGAAATCACGATCAGGCGGCTCATCGGCATTCACTCCAGGGCTTGCTCAAAAGGACAGCGCAGTTGACGATCCCGACCAGCGAATATGTCTGCGGGTAATTTCCCCATAATTCACCAGTGGTCGGGTCGATGTCCTCCGATAACAACCCTGCGGCGGTGCGGCGTTCCAGCATTTCGTTGAACAGCGTGCGAGCTTCCTCCTTTCTGCCTGTGCGGTACAACGCCTCGACCAGCCAAAAGGTGCAAATGTTGAACGCCGTCACCGGCGAACCGAAATCGTCAGGCGTGCTGTAGCGCAGCATCACTGATCCCCGCCGCAGATCCTGTTCGATGGCTTTCAGGGTGGAGAGGAAGCGGGGATCGTCGGCCCTCATGAAGCGCAGGTCCAGAAGCTGGAGCAGGCTGGCGTCGCGGGTATAGCCTTCAAACACGGCGGAGAGGCAGGCGGTTTCGGGCCGCCATGCCTTTTCCATGATGGTGCGCTTCATCGTAGCCGCGCGTTCCGCCCAATGGGTCTCCCGATCATAAAGACCAAGCGCCCGCGCAGCATGGGCCAGCCGGTCACATGCGGCCCAGCACATCACCGCGCTATACGTATGGACATGGGCGCGGGTGCGCAGCTCCCAAAGGCCCGCGTCAGGCTGGTCATGCACCTTCCAGGCGCGCTCGCCGACTTCCTCCAGCGCGATGAAGTCCTCCTGCCCGCTCATGCGGTAAAGGCGCTGGTCGATATAGGCCTGAACCGAGGAAAGCACGATCTGGCCATAGGCGTCATGCTGGATCTGCTCATAGGCCTGATTGCCGACGCGCACCGGACCCATGCCGCGATAGCCGGGCAGCGCTTCGGCCTCCCATTCCTCCAGCCGGGCATTGCCGTGCACGTCGTAAAGCGGCTGGATATGGCCGCGCTTCGATGCATCGACGATGTTGCGGAGGTAGGCCAGATACCCCTCCAGAACGTCCAGCGCGCCAAGGCGGTTGAGCGCCTCGACGGTGTAATAGGCATCGCGCAGCCAGCAATAGCGATAGTCCCAGTTGCGGCCGCTATCGGCGTGCTCGGGGATGGACGTCGTGAGCGCGGCGACGATGGCGCCGGTTTCCTCATGCTGGCAAAGCTTCAGCGTGATGGCGCAGCGGATGACGGCATCCTGCCATTCGGGCGGTGTGGCGAGACCGCGCACCCAATGCTGCCATTCGGCCACCGTATCGTCGAGCATGCGTTCGATCGCCGGGCGCAGGGCGTCGGAAAAGCTCTCATCGGGACCAAGGAAAAAGTGCATGTCGCGTTCCAGGCGGAAGGCGCTTTCCTGCGCGATAAAGCCTATCGGTGCGTCGGTGGACAGCCGCATGGGCATGGTGGCGAGCGGTATCCGGATATGGTTGGAGCCAAACTGCAGGTCGGGCTGCAGGGAATCCCACGCCGATGCGGGGCGCAGACGCACGCGAATGCGGGGCGATCCGGCAAGCGGGCGGACGATACGGGCGAACGCGACGGGCCGGTAAATGCGGCCCTGCTGCTTGAAGCGCGGGCAGAAATCCAGGATTTCCACGATGCCGCCCTGATCGTCCGTCTTCAGCGTGCGCAGGACGGGGGTGTTGCGGATATAATCCTGGGTGACGCTGACGGCATCCTCAAGATCGATCGACCAGAAGCCGCGCGTTTCCGGATCGGCATAATCCTTGTCGGTCAGCAATGCGGAGAAGATGGGGTCGCCGTCCACGCGGGGCAGGCAGGCCCATATCATGCGCGCCTCGCGGTCAATGAGCGCGGAGGTCTGGCAGTTTCCTATGGGCCACAGATCCAGCGTGCGTTTCGTCATTCATCCTCCTTGCTAGCGGCGCAGTTGCTCCCTGCCTTCGGATAGCCAGCGATGCGCCGCCTCCACGCTTTCCAGCCGGAACCGCGCGGCGGTGGCTCGCGGCGGGCCGACCAATATGCCGCTGCCCTGATGGCGGGCGGCGGCGATGAATCCTTCCTCGTCCGTAATGTCATCGCCAATGAAAATCGGTCGGCCGCCCGCAAGTTCCGTTTCGGCGAGCAGACGTTCGACCGCCGTGCCCTTTCCGCCATTGCCGGGGCGCAGTTCGAACAGCATCTTGCCATGTTGGAGATAAAGCCCGGTTTCCTTCGCCAGCGCCGCACAGATCGACAGACATTCGGCCTCCCGCTCCGGCGCCTGCCGGAAGTGCAGCGCGACGCCCAGTGTCTTTTCCTCGACTAGCAGGCCGGGTTTTCCGGTGGCGAAACGGATGAGTTCCCCCTCGGCATGGTCGATCTGCGGCGGCCGGCCTTGCGCCTCCGGTTGCTTGCCCGGCCGCGCGATTTCCAGCCCGTGACTGCCCGACAGCAGGAAATCGGCAAGCCCCAAAGCGCCGCGCAAGGTGGCGACCGAACGGCCGCTGACAATGGCGAGGCGCCCGTCCAGCGCATCACATAGCTGGCCAAGCAAGAGATACAGGCGCGGCTCCACAATGACCTCGTCGGGCCGGGCGGCCAGTTCGACCAGGGTTCCGTCGAAATCGAGGAAGAGAGAGGCTCGGTCGAGCAACGCAAGCGGCGGCTGGCCGAGGATAGGGGCTATCTGATCGGTCACGCCGTCAGTTTAGGCCGGCAATGCTGCAATGCAAGATAAGTTTCTGAACCGCAGCTATCGCTTCGCCGCCTCATCCCTCTCGCCAAGGCCCCGTACCGCTGCTATTCCCCTGCGCGATGAGTGAATTTTCCGATCCATTCGACCAGATTGTCGATCACCCCTTCGACGCCGCGCTGTCCGAACGCTATCTGGTCTACGCCCTTTCGACGATCACCGCCCGTTCGCTGCCCGACCTGCGCGACGGGTTGAAACCGGTGCACCGCCGCCTGCTCTGGGCGATGCGGCTGTTGAAGCTTGATCCGGCGAGCGGGTACAAGAAATGCGCGCGGGTCGTGGGCGACGGTATCGGTAAATACCATCCCCATGGCGACGCATCGGTCTATGACGCGATGGTCCGTCTGGCCCAGAGTTTCTCGCTGCGTTATCCGCTGGTCGATGGGCAGGGGAATTTCGGTAATATCGACGGCGATAACGCGGCAGCCTACCGCTATACCGAAGCGCGGCTGACGCAGGTCGCGATCGACCTGATGGCGGGGCTGGACGAGGGCACCGTCGAGTTCCGTCCCACCTATAATGGCGAGGATGAAGAGCCGGAGATCATGCCGGGCCTTTTCCCCAACCTGCTCGCGAACGGCGCCAGCGGGATTGCCGTCGGCATGGCGACCAACATCCCCTCGCACAATGTGGCGGAGATCGCCGAGGCCGCCATGCTGCTGATCGACCAGCCGGAGGCCAGCCATGAGCAGGTGATGGAGCTGGTCCAGGGCCCGGACTTCGCGACCGGCGGCATCGTGGTCGATAGCGCCGCCAGCATCCGCGACGCTTATGCCACCGGGCGCGGCGCATTTCGGGTACGCTCGCGCTGGCACAAGGAGGATGAGGGACGCGGAACCTGGGTCGCGGTCGTCACCGAAATTCCCTATCAGGTGCAGAAATCCCGCCTGATCGAGCAGATCGCCCAGTTGATCGCCGACAAGAAGCTGCCCATTCTGGCGGACATCCGGGATGAATCGGACACGGAAATCCGTATCGTGCTGGAGCCGCGCAGCCGGACGGTCGATCCCGACGTTTTGATGGACGGCCTGTTCCGCCTGACCGACCTGGAAAGCCGGGTGTCGCTCAACCTCAACGTCCTCGACGCGCATCGCACGCCGCGCGTCATGGGCCTGAAGGATGTGCTGACGCAATGGCTGACCCACCAGATCGATGTGCTTGTCCGCCGGTCGCAGCACCGGCTGGAGAAGATCGACGCGCGGATGGAGCTGCTCGAAGGCTATATCATCGCCTTCCTGAACCTTGACCGGGTGATCGAGATCATCCGGACCGAGGATGAGCCGAAGCCCGTCATGATGGCGGAGTTCCAGCTCACCGACCGGCAGGCCGAAGCGATCCTGAACATGCGTTTGCGGTCCCTGCGCAAGCTGGAGGAGATGGAGCTGCGCCGGGAGCGCGACGACCTTGCCGCCGAGCGAGAGGGGCTGGTGAAGCTGATCGAAAGCCCGGCGCGGCAGCGCACCCGGTTGAAGAAGGATCTGGGCGCATTGCGGGATCGCTATGGCCCCGAAACCACGCTGGGCCGCCGCCGCACGACCATCGAGGAGGCGGCTCCGGCGCGCGAAATTCCGCTGGAAGCGATGATCGAGCGGGAGCCAGTGACCGTCATCATGTCGCAGCGCGGCTGGATCCGCGCGATGAAGGGGCATGTCGACCTGTCCGCCAGGGACCAGTTCAAGTTCAAGGAGGGCGATGGCCCCGCCTTCGCCTTTCACGCGCAGACGACCGACAAGATCCTGCTCGCCTGCTGCAACGGGCGCTTCTACACGCTTGGCGCGGACAAGCTGCCGGGCGGACGCGGCTTTGGCGAGCCGGTACGGCTGATCGTCGATCTGGAAAATGAATCGGAAATCGTCGCGCTACTGCCCGCGCGGCCGGGCGGCAGGCTGCTGCTTGCGGCGGACAATGGCCGGGGCTTTATCGCCAATGTGAATGAGATCATCGCCGAAACCCGCAAGGGACGGCAGGTCGTCAACCTGAAGCCCAAATCGAAGCTGAAGGTCGTGCGGACGATCGATGCTCCCTCCGATTATGTCGCGGTGATAGGCGACAACCGCAAGCTGGTGGTGTTCCCGCTGTCCGAACTGCCGGAAATGGCGCGTGGTCAGGGGGTCCAGCTACAGCGCTACCGCGACGGCGGGCTTTCGGATGCGCTCGCCTTCCGCCTGGAAGACGGCCTCAGCTGGACGATGGGCGGGGACAGCGGACGGGTCCGGACGGAAACCGACCTGACGCCCTGGCGTGTCGCTCGCGGGGCGGCCGGGCGGATGCCGCCCACGGGTTTTCCGAGGAACAATCGCTTCTGAAAAATGCAGAATTGCCGTCGGCGCGTCCGGCATTCCGGCGGCGACAGCGCATGGTAAATATTTTAATTCTTCTGATTCAGCAATAATTTACGCGCCTGGCCGTATCTAGCCATATGGGCGCGTTACCATCAGACATGCGATTGGTGATCGCAGGCGCGGAGCCGGCTGCAAGGGAGGCGGCTGTGTTGCCATTTCAGCCGGACGCCCAGGTTCCAGATTGGCTGCAGGCGCTACCCTTTCCCGCGGCGATCACCTGCCTGAAAGGCGAGGAACTGAGCATCGAATTCTGCAATTCGGCCTATGCGGCTCAATCCCTGGATATTGCCAAGAACTGGATTGCCACCAAGGGCGTCAATGGCGCCATCGACTATGATGCCCTCATGGAATTCATGCGGTCGGATCGTCCATCAATGACCGTCGAGGTGCACAGGGTCGGGCCGCTCGATGGCAGGCATCTGCACGTCAGCATGGCGCGTCTCGGGCCCAAGCCCGACGGTCATGCCCGCTTCCTTTCCATTCATATGGATCGTACAAATGAGCGCCAGACGGAAAAGAATCTTCGCCGGGAATTGCTGTCCGACAGTTTGACGGGCTTGCCCAACCGTACCGGCTTTGGCGAGGTCATCGATGCGCGGCGCAAGGATTCCGACCTGGAGCCGGTGGCCCAATATGCCATTCTGGCCATCGACCTGGTGCGCTTCAGCCGCATCAATGAATCGCTGGGCGCGATCGCCGGCGATGAACTGATCATCACCGTCGCCCGGCGGCTAAGGTCCAGCCTGCGGCAGGGGGACATATTGGCGCGGCTGGGCGGCAATGAGTTCGGCATATTCGCGCGCCTCAACAACGGTCTGTCGGACGCCCTGCAGATCGTGGAACGGATCAATGCGGCGCTGGCCGCGCCCTGCCGCCTGTCCGAGATGCAGCTGAGCATCGATGTAGCGATCGGCTGTGCGATCTCCACGGACGAGGATGACGCCGATGACATCCTGCGCCGGGCGCAGGCGGCGATGAAGCTGGCGAAAAAAAGCGGAAAACTGGAAATCTACCGGCCGGGCGTGCTGCAGGAGGCGCGGGATCGCTTCGATCTGGAAGGCAGGCTGCGCGAGGCGCTCGCCAATGGCCGTTTGCGTATGGCTTATCATCCCCTCGTCGATCTTCGGAACGGCGCGGTGACGGGCTTCGAGGCGCTGGCCCGCTGGCAGGATCCCGAGCGTGGAGAGATTTCGCCGGCGACGTTCATTCCGGTGGCGGAGGAATCCGGCCTTATCATTCCGCTGGGCCGCTGGGCCATGCATGAAGCGGCGCAGACGCTCGCC
>CBHCMH010000088.1:0-7252 GCA_965974445.1 uncultured Rhizorhapis sp. | reverse complement strand
CAGCCACTCGATCCGCCAGGTCTACGGGCTGCGGCCCAGCGACATCCTCGCCGGCTATGCCATCGGCGGCGCCCCCTCCATGTTCGAGATGCTGTCGCCAGGGCCGAAAAATCCCGACTCCATGCATCGGGCGTTGCGGCTGCAACGCGCGCGGGAAAGTGCACAGTTCAATGGACTGATGGATGACGACTGGCAGGGCGTGCATCCGTGTGACGCTGACCGGGCGGAGGAATGCCCCTTCATGTGGGAACTGTTCCTGCAGTCGGTCAACTATGCGGCGCGCGCGCATGTTCCGAATTTCGAGCGCCATGTCTTCTCGCAGGACTTCCTGCCGCTATACCGCGAGCAACGCGCCCTGATGCAATATCTGCAATATGGCGAAGCGCCTCGCCGATGGGTCCTCAAGACGCCGATCCACGTCCGCTTCCTGCAAGAAATCATCGAGGTCTTCCCCGATGCCCTGTTCGTGCATTGCCATCGCGACACCGCCAAAATCTATCCGTCCATGGGTAGCCTGACCTCCATCCTGCATTCCAAGCATGGCGATCAGCCGCCGGCTTCGGCTGCCGTGATCCAGGATTATGACGGAACATGGAGCGACGCCCTGGCCTTTCGCGACCGCCCCGGCATGGCGGACCGATTCATCGATATCCAGTTCGTTGATTTGCAGGCCGACCCCATGGCGACCGTCGAGCGCATTTACCGCCATTTCGGCATCCCGACCGACGATCGCCGGAGGCAGGTGATGACGCAGTGGCTGGCCAAAGACCGTCGCACACGGGCCGGGCGCGTTCATCACAATTACACGCTGGAAAGCGCCGGGCTGACGTTGAACGACATCGACCGGATGACCGGCGATTATCTGCGGGCATTTTCGGTGCCGCTCGAACGCTGAGGTCATTTACCGGCCATATAAGGAGGAGGATCATATATGGTGGCTTTGAACGAAGGCGTCGCAATCGTGACGGGTGGCGGATCGGGCATGGGGCTGGGCATCGCCCGCCGCTTTGCGGAACTTGGCACCAAGGTGGTGGTGGGCCGCACCGCAGGAAAGATCGAGGAGGTCGTGGCCGAGATAGGCAGGTCAGGGGGGCAGGCTATCGCCTGCGCCGGAGATGTCGGTCGCGAAGAAGACGTCGCACGCATGGTGGACGCGGCGCTCTCGCAGTTCGGGAGGCTGGATTTCGCCGCCAATGTGGCTGGAACGGCGCATGCGCCTAAATTGCTGCATGCCCTGTCGCTGCAGGAATTCGAAGATGACCACGCCGTCAATTCGAGAGGCGTCTTCCTGTCGATGAAATATCAGATACCGGCCATGATGAAATCCGGCGGCGGGGCCATCGTCAACGTGACGTCCGGTTCGGCCTTGGGCGGCTTCGCATATTTCAGCGCCTACTGCGCGGCCAAACATGCGGCGGCCGGGCTCACCCGGTCCGCGGCCCTCGAATATGCCGACAAGGGCGTGAGGGTGAACAGCGTTGCGCCGGGCGCCATCGCGACGCCCATGCTCCAGCGCAATCCTGCAGCGATAACCGAACCGATCCGCACATCCATTCCGATGCAGAGGTTCGGGACGATGGATGAAATCGCCGCGGCGACGGTCTAGCTCTGTTCCGATGAGGCCAGCTATGTGACGGGCCAGATATTGCCGGTCGAGGGTGGCTATACCGCATCATGCCTGACCGTCACTGTGCCGCCCGGAACGCAATATGACGCCTATCGGGAAGCGCACTGAAAGCATCGCGTGGGATGTCGGTTCGGGCAGCCCGCTGAATGCGAGGATAAAGGAGAGCGTGCTACGTCAGATCGGACGCAGCACGCTCCAGACCCGTCGAAAGCGGTGGGATGCCTATTGCAGCTGCGCTGAGCTCATCCGCCCCAACGGAACGAGGCTGTTGGCCAGCAGCGATACAAGTTGAGCCTGCCGAGACACGTCCGCCTTGACGAACATCGAACGCAAGTGCGCGCGCGCCGTGTTGTGACGGATATTGAGTTGCGACTCGACGTCCTTCAGGCACAAGCCCTTCGCCAGCCCTACCGCCAGATTCGCCTCCGTTGCGGTGAAGGAGAACAGCTGCTGCAGGAGTTTCTTGTCGGCATCGCCGACGATTTCCTTGACCCGCAGGAAGATCAGAGCCGATGTTTCCGTTTCGCCGGAAATCATAGAGCTGTGCCGCCGCGAACTGACGACGAGATGCAGCCGTCGGTCGTCATCGCCGCTGTTTATGAGCATCGCCCGCGAACCGGCCGGTTCCATTTCGCACAAGGCAGCTCGAAGGGCCTGTTGAAACGCGCCATCGTCGGCGCGATCCACCGCCCGAAGTCCCCGGGCCGTCATTTCCAGCCCTATGCCCTCGTTCAAGGCGTCCTGAGCCGTCTGGTTCAGCACGACATGGCCGCCGCCCCGGTTGACGAGAATGGCGGCTATCCCGAGACTGTCGAGCGCTTCCGTCTGAAACTGAGTGACGACCTTGCTCTGCATATTCCGTCGACGGAGCGTCATCGCGCGACGAAAATGTTCCGCAATCTGCCGCAAAGCATCGAGGTCCGCAGGCCGGAATTCTGAGTCTTCAAAGCCCCGGCTGCAATTGAGCGTATATTGGGCGTCATCGATCAAATCGACGCATACAGTCGCCGTGACCGCAATATCGTATCGCTGCAGCAGCTTGGAGCACTGAACGGCATTGCTGACGAGGTGCCAATTAATAACGGTGGTTTCGCCGGGCTTGAGATCCTGCGGAAGCAGTTCCCTTGCACTTATCTGTTCCCATTCGCGAATGGCTTCTTCGGTGGCCTGTGGGCCCGAGGCAAAAAGATACTGCCGGTGGGATTTGGACTGCTGGGCTATGCGAAGGCAGGCGACATTGGCTCCAAGATAATCCCGGAGAATATCGAGCGCCTCGGGCCATGCGTCGTCATCATCCACGCTGCGATATATTGCTGAGATAAGAGCGTCGTAGGAAATGCTGCTGTCGGAAGCAGGAAATTTCAGTTGGACTACCGCCATGCGGGGCTCTCCTATCTTTTGATCGGCTTCGCGCAGGAGCGCCCACCGAATCTTGCTATGCCGTTAAATACACATGAATGGAGATTTATGTCAATATGACTTCACGTCCTTAGTGCTGAGGCGGTGCGCCATCTTGCTCGGGACAACTTTTTTCACATTCGACTAAAGGCAAGGCTAAAGCAGGGTGTTTCATGCTGCATGGCAGCATGGACAGTTGCAACCGGAGCAACGACGGAGCTCCGCCATATGACCATATTTTTACAATTATGGTTATTTATTGGGGCTTGCGAGCCTTTACCGCGAGTAAGGCCTAGTTCAGTTGGACGAGGTGAATTTTCGCATGGCATATATGCGTCCGTTAGCCGCGGCCCGGAAGCCTCGACCAATCGCAATGAGTGGGCAGCTTTCGAACTAAATTCTGATCCCTGGGGATATGGATAAATGATTAGGCAAAAGCACGACCACACTCCGCACTTTTCCTGCTTTCTTGAGGGTGAAGGGCAATGAGCGTCCAGGAGAAAAAGGTCGCCATCCTGACGGGGGCGGGGACGGGAATAGGCCTTGCCACGGCTCGCGTGCTGGTTGCGAACGGCGTTCGCATCGTGGCCGTCGGGCGCACGCGCGAGTCGCTTCAGCAGGTCGCGGATGAACTGGGAAGTGACTCCGTGGCCCTGCACGTCGCAGACGTCACCGCGACGGAAGCGCCGGCGGCTTCGGTGGCTATGGCGCTCGAACGGTTCGGCCGTCTCGACTATCTGGTCAATAACGCCGGCAAGGGAAAGCCGTCGCCCGTGCACGAGACCACGGACGACATCCTGGACGACTTCCTCGACGTCTTGCTGCGCGCGCCTTTCCGTTATTGTCGGGAAGCCATTGCGGTGATGAAGCCGGGTTCCGCCATCGTGAACGTGTCTTCGACCTTTTCCATTCTGGGCGGGCTGCGGGGCGGCGCCTATTCCGCGGCGAAAGCTGGCGTCAACGGCCTGACGCTGCATATGGCAGCGCAATATGGCTTTGAGGGCATTCGCAGCAATGTCGTCGCGCCGGGCGTAACGGAAACGCCGATGACGGCCTATAACTGGGAGAATGAAGTCTTTCGGCGGATGAATTTCGAGATGACGCCGATGAACCGGACGTGCACGGCTGAAGACATCGCCAACGCCATCTGGTTCCTGCTTTCGGACCAGGGTGGATTCATCAATGGCCAGATCCTGGCGGTGGATGGCGGTTGGACCACGACCAAATTCTTGAGCGAAGAAGCGCGCTTCGCGGAAAGAGTGGCGAAATGACGCCATCGGATCTCGGGATCACGCGTCGTGACGTGGATGGCTGGTCGATAAGGCACGACCCCGAGCGCGAAGCGCAGGCCCGCGCGGGCGGATGGTGGCTCGACACCACGATCGGCGATGCGGCGGCCCAACTTGCCGTCGAGGAACCCGATCGGGTTCTCCTGATCGACGGAGATGTTCGGCTGACCGCGGGTGACCTTTATCAGTCCGCGCGGCGCCTGGCCGACGCCATGCGGCAACGCGGCATCGGCCGCGGCGACGTGGTGTCCTTCATGCTGCCCAACTGGCATGAGTCCTGCGTTGTATATCTGGCCACGGCCTTGATCGGCGCCGTCAGTCATCCGCTGGTCACGAATTTCCGCAACGCTGAGCTGCTTTTCATGCTCTCCGACTGCAAGAGCAAGGCGATCTTCGTTCCCGCCGAATTTCGGCGCGTCGATTATCGGACCATGATGGCCGAAGTAGGCGCGCAGATGGAAAGCCAGCCCCTTGTCGTGGTCCTGCGCGGCGATCCGGGTAATGGCGTGGGATATGAGCAACTAGTCGCGGAGGGCAGCCCCGAAGCGACGTTCGATCCGGTCGATCCCGGCGCCGTGCGGATGATCCTGTACACGTCAGGCACGACCGGCCGGCCGAAAGGCGTTCTGCACACCCACAATACGATCAATGCGGATATCGTGCAGCTCCACCGTTTCTGGAACCGGGGCGAGGATGCGCGCTACCTGGTCGCTTCTCCGGTGAGCCATATCGGCGGATCGCTCTACGCTTTTGAAATGCCGATCCTTTTCCGTACCAGCGCGGTCCTGATGGACATGTGGGACGGCGCGGCGGCGGCGACCCTGATTGAGCAGGAGCAATGCACGCACATGGCGGGGGCCACGCCGTTCCTGCAGCACCTGTTGAGCGCCTGCCGCGTGTCCGGAGCCCGTCTTCCTCGCCTTCGAATCTTCATTTGGGGTGGCGCTTCGGTGCCGCCGTCGCTCATTCGAGAGGCGACAGAATGGTTTGCTAACTGCGTCGCGACGCGCGTCTACGGCTCGACCGAGGTGCCCACCATAACATTGGGTTCGATCGAAGCGGGCGATACCGACCATGCGGCCGAAACAGATGGGAAGATCGGCGCGGCGACAGTCATCATCCCCGTCGCCGACGCGCAGGGCATGGGCGAGCTGCTGGCCAAGGGGCCGCAGATGCTGGTGGGCTATCATAATATCGAAGACGAGGCCGCGGCGTTCGATGAGGCAGGCTATTTCCGCATGGGCGACCTCGGCTACATCGTGGATGAAGAGTATGTCGTCATTACCGGCCGGCAGAAGGACATCATCATCCGCAATGGCGAGAATATCAGCCCAAAGGAGATTGAGGATCTTTTGACACGCCATCCTGACGTCGCGGAAGTGTCTGTCATAGGACTTCCGAGTGAGAAGACGGGGGAGATGGCGTGTGCGGTTGTTCTGCCAGCGGGTTCGGCAAGGCCGACATGCGCGGATTTCGCAACCTTCTTAAGCGACTTTGGCATAGCCAAGATCAAATTTCCCGAACGTGTCGTGTTCCGCAACGACCTGCCCCGCAACGCGACGGGCAAGGTCCTGAAGCATGTGCTGCGGGATGAGATATTGGCGGACATGGCGGGAGGCGCCGCGTGAAGCGGTACTCCATCGCGGTCATTCCAGGAGACGGCATAGGCAAGGAAGTAATGCCCGAAGGCATTCGGGTACTGAACCGCGCCGCCGATATCTTCGGCTTTTCCTTCGACTGGCATCATTTTGACTGGAGTTGCGAAACCTGGCACGCGACGGGCGCGATGATGCCCGACGACGGCATCGACCGTCTGTCGCAACATGATGCCATCTATCTTGGCGCGGTCGGCTATCCGGGTGTTCCCGACCATATTTCCCTATGGGGACTGCTGATCCCCATCAGGCGCGAATTCGACCAATATGTGAATTTGCGGCCGGTGCGATTGCTGCCCGGCATCGATTGCCCGCTGAAGGGCAAGCAGCCCGGAGACGTGGATTTCTGGGTCGTCCGGGAAAATACCGAGGGCGAATATTCGCGCCTGGGCGGCAGGAGCGGGAGCGGGGAAAATGAGTCGGTCATCCAGACCGCCCTGTTCACCCGGCGCGGCACCGATCGCATCCTGCGCTACGCCTTCGACCTCGCGCGTCGGCTGGACCGCCGCCATGTGTCCTCGGCGACCAAGTCGAATGGGCTATTCTATTCGATGCCCTTCTGGGACGAGCGCTTTGCCGCGATTGCGGCGGAATATCCCGACGTGCGGACGGACAGCCATCATATCGACATCATGGCGGCGCGCTTCGTGATGAAGCCCGAACAGTTCGACGTGGTCGTCGGGTCCAACCTGTTCGGCGACATATTGTCCGACCTTGGGCCCGGCTGTACCGGCACGATCGCCGTTGCGCCTTCCGCCAATCTCAATCCGGAAGGTCGCCACCCCTCCATGTTCGAGCCGGTTCATGGTTCTGCACCGGACATCGCCGGGCGCAACATCGCCAATCCGATCGGGCAGATCTGGGCCGGGGCGATGATGCTGGACCATCTGGGGCAGCAGGCGGCGGGCACCGCCATCCTGCAGGCCATTGACGACGCCCTGCTGGCCGGGGACGCGCTGACGCCGGACCTTGGCGGCCTGGCATCGACGCAGGACCTGGGCGCTGCGGTGGAGGCGAAGCTTTCTTTGCTCACGAGTGATTGCAAACGTCCGAACGGATGATGGTGGGCGGCAGTCCGGGGCGTAGGCCATCAGGAAACAGTATTTGGGAGTGATCCATGTCGGCTGTCCACGCTGATACCAAGAACGAAACCATCCCGTCGGTCGAGCAACTTGTCGATCGGACGCGCGCCTTGATCCCGCTGCTGCGGGAGCGTGCCGCGGAGGATGAGGCGAACCGGACGGTGAATCCGGACACGGTCCGGCGCATGAACGAGGCCGGAC
>CBHCMH010000087.1:0-7292 GCA_965974445.1 uncultured Rhizorhapis sp. | reverse complement strand
GCTATCCCGATAGGAATGTCAGCTAGCCACCCAATATAGGTCATGCTCGACGCCTGTCGGGTTTAGGCTGGTTCCGGTGCTTTCGCCGCTGGCATATCTTCGCCCCTGCGCTACATAGGGCGGCATGTGGCAACTCTATCAATTCCCCCTCTGTCCCTTTTCGCGCAAGGTGCGGCTTCTGCTGGGCGAGAAAGGCATCGGCTATGATCTGGTGCGCGAATCGCCATGGGCGCAGCGCGACGAGTTTCTGGACATGAACCCGGCGGGCAGCACGCCGGTGATGGCCGATCCGGAGCGGGGCGTCACGCTCATCGATTCGCAGGCGATCTGCGAATATTTCGAGGAGACGGTGGAAAAATTCCCGCTGATCAGCGGCGGCGCTGCCGGGCGGGCGGAGATAAGGCGGCTGACGGCCTGGTTCGACCAGAATTTCTATGGCGACGTGGTGGCTCCGCTCCTTCATGAGCGGATGCGCAAGCGGATCGTCGATCGCGCCGCGCCCGATGCGCGTGTTCTGCGCGAAGCGATGAAGCGCGCCAACACGCATATGGACTATACCGACTATCTGCTCGACCACCGCAACTGGATGGGCGGCGCGACGATGAGCCTTGCCGACATTAGTGCGGCGGCGCATCTGTCCGTCGCCGACTATCTGGGCGGCATCGACTGGGTGGGGCATGAACAGACCAGGCGCTGGTATGCGGGCTTCAAGTCGCGCCCATCCTTCCGCCCGCTGCTGTCGGAGCGGATGGAAGTCATTGTGCCGCCGCCCCATTATGAAAAGCCGGATTTCTGACGTGAACCGGACATTTCCGGCTCACGTCACCCCGGCGAAGGCCGGGGTCTCCCAAATCTTGATTGTGCCGATCTGAGGGAGATTCCGGCTTTCGCCGGAATGACGGTCAGCCTCAGTTCATAGCGATATAGACGCGGTTGCGGCCGTCGGACTTGGCGTCGTACATGGCCGCGTCCGCCGCGCGCAGGGCTTCGCGGGCGTCGTCAAAGGCCGCCACGTCGGCGATGCCCGCCGAAAAAGTGACCTGCTCCAGCCGTTCGCCCGTGGTCTTGTTGACCAGCGTGCGCTGGGACAGGTCGATGCGCGCGGCATCGACGATCTCGCAGGCGGCCTTGGTCGATTGGCCCTCGAACAGCATGACGAACTCCTCGCCCCCGTGCCGGGCGACGTGGCAGGTGTCGTTGGAGATGTCCGACAGCAGCTTGCCGACGAATTTCAGAATGCGGTCGCCGACGTCATGGCCGTGGACATCGTTGATCTGCTTGAAATGGTCGATGTCGCAAAAGGCGATGCTCAGCGCCTTGCCATTGGCCTGCGCCCGCAATGCCGCTTCGCGCAGCGTCGCTTCGAAGGCGCGGCGGTTGGGCAGGCCGGTCAGGTGATCCTGCTCGGCCGCCTTGCGCGCATGGTCCAGATTCTTCTTGAGCAGCTTGGTCTGCTTCTGGCTTTCGCGCATCTGCGCTTCCACCGCGCGGCTCTTGTCGATCATCGACTGGGTCAGCGCGATCAGCTGGCCCATGACCGGATTGGCCTTTTCGGGTTCGCCAAGCACCTTCACCTGCGCCTGCAGTTGGTCGCCATAATGATTGGCTTCATGCTGCGACTTCTTCACCAGATCGGAAAGCTGGCTGAGATTGGCCTCCACCGAATCCAGCATCTCGTTCATGGCATCGGGCGACATCTCATCCTGATGCGCCTCGGCTAAAATGGTCTCGGCCTGGCCGTTCGTCAGCTTGCCCTTTTCCATGATGATCGCCCGAACGGCCTGTTCGATGGCGCGGTCGTTGCCGGTGACATAATCATGGGCCAGCCCGAAATTGAGCGGCGTCAGGTCCAGATCGTGGGCGAACATGAACTCGCCGATTTCCTGGTACAGGCGGGCGCGGCGGTTTTCCAGCCGGTCGAAACGCGGCTGGGCTTCGCCTTCGTCGCTCGCACTTTCCTCTTCATCGTCGTTCGACAGGAAATTGCCAAGCCATTGCGACAGGCGCCCGCGCGGGGCGGCCACGGGCCGCGCATGTCCTGATCGCGTCGATGTTGCCTCAAAACCCATGGGTCCAATAACGGAGGTGAGGACTTCCTTTTTAGCGCGGAACGCGAATTTAAATATCCGCCGCGATCAGCCAATCGTGGAAGGTCTTCACGGCCCGGTTCTGCAGCGCTTTCGGGCGACAGACGAACCAGTAGTGGTACGGGCTTTTTACCGGCATGTCGAACAGCCGGGCGATGCGGTCGTCCTTCGCCTGAAGATAATGGCTGGCGTGCAGGAACGCGACGCCCAGCCCCTGAGCAGCCGCCTCCAGCATCAGCGGACCGGAATCATAATGATCGATCGCCGCCGGTTCCAGATCGGGCAGGCCAACCACCTCTTTCCACGCATCGAAGCTGCCCGGCATTTCGCGGTGGACCAGGATCGTCATGTTGGCGATCTGCTCGGCCCGCGTGATGGCGTTGGGGCCATGGACCAGGTCGCGCGAGGCGATCAGGTAAACCTCGTCATGGTCGAATTCATGGGCGTAAAGCGCGGGGTCCACGTCCCGGGCCATAACGATCGCCGCGTCCAACCCTTCTCCCAGCCGCGAAATGCTGTGCGGCGTCGTCTCTACATCCAGATGCAGGTTGGGGTGCAGCTTGCGCAGCTCGCCCATGCGCGGAAACAGCCGTTGGCTGGCGAACAGCGGCAGCACGCTGAGACGCAGGCGAAGCTGGTTATTGTCCTTCTGCACCTCCTCCACCGCGATCGAAAGCACGTCGAGCGCCGGGGCGATGCCCGTCAAAAGCCGCTGACCGTCGGCGTTGAGTTCCATCGACTGATGCTTCCGGTCGAACAGCGCTTTTCCCACAAAGCGCTCCAGGGCCTGCACCCGCCGGCTCAAGGCGGGAGTCGAAAGGGCAAGCTCCTCCGCCGCTGCCTTCACCGAACCGAGTCGGGCAACCTGCACAAAGGCTTCCAAAGCCGTAAGAGGTGGCAATCGCCGCATTGAAATCCTTTATCGATGCGCCGTGTTGCGGCGCATCATAGCCTGAACCATTCCAATCCTGTATTCAACATGAACACGGATAGGAAAGAACTCGTTATTAAGGATTTGGGTGCTGGTTGCTATTTTTGCAACCGGCCTTTGCATCTTCGCACTTGCACAAAGTTGTGCCGCCGTGCATTCGCAAAGGGCCTTTCAGGCATCCTCTCCTAAACTCTCATGGGCTGGTCTTCGGACCGGCCCTTTTTTTGGCTCTCATAGGGCCACAAACAAACTTTTCAAAGATGGAAGGACATTTGGGTCTTAAAGCGCGTTCTTCTGATCCTATCTTCTTCGTAACGATCATCATGGCGGGGATCATATGGAAGACGAACAGCAAGAAGGCCGGAAGCTTCAGGTGGCTAACGCCAGGCCAGAAGATAGCGGACGCGGGCTGGCGCGGATGTCGCGCGCGACAATGCTGGTGCTCGGTGTGGCCGAGGGTGATACCATTGAAATCGTCGGCAAGCGTTCGACGCCGGCAAGGGCGGTCACGCCCTATAAGGAAGATGAGGGGCTGGAACTGCTTCGCATCGACGGCTTGCAACGGGCGAATGCCGGGGTCGGGTCCGGGGACTTCGTGACCATCCGGAAAGTCGAATCCAGGCCCGCCCAGCGAGTCGTGTTTGCCCCCGCCCAGCAAAATCTTCGGCTGCAGGGCAGTCCCGTGGGCCTGAAGCGCAGTTTTTTCCAAAGGCCGCTTACCGCCGGGGACGTGATCGCCACCACCGGGCAGCAGCAGGTCGACCGGGGCGACATGCCGCCGCAGTTGCGCCAGATGCTCGCCGCGCCGGCTTATGCGCTTCAGGAAATCCGTCTGGCGGTGGTCAGCACCGTCCCCAAGGGCATTGTTCATATCGAAGCCGAAACCGAGGTGGAACTGCGCCCGGAATATGAAGAGCCGCGCGAGCATCGCCGGGCGGACGTGACCTATGACGATGTCGGCGGCATGGCGGAAACCATCGACCAGCTCCGCGAAATGGTCGAACTGCCGCTGCGCTATCCGGAGCTGTTCCAGCGTCTGGGCGTGGATCCGCCGCGCGGGGTGCTTCTCCACGGCCCGCCCGGCACCGGCAAGACTCGGCTGGCCCGCGCCGTGGCCAATGAAAGCGATGCGGAATTCTTTCTGATCAACGGCCCGGAGATCGTCGGGTCGGCCTATGGCGAATCGGAAAAGAAGCTGCGCGAGATATTCGAGGCCGCGACCAAGGCGGCGCCCAGCATCCTGTTTATCGACGAGATCGATTCCATCGCACCCAAGCGGGGCCAGGTGACGGGCGAAACCGAAAAGCGGCTGGTGGCGCAGTTGCTGACGCTGATGGACGGGCTGGAGGCGCGCACCAATCTGGTTGTCATTGCGGCCACCAACCGGCCCGAGGCCATTGACGAGGCGCTGCGCCGGCCCGGCCGTTTCGACCGGGAAATCATCGTGGGTGTGCCCGACGAGCGCGGACGGCGAGAGATATTGGGTATCCATACCCGAGGCATGCCGCTGGGCGACAAGGTCGATCTGTCAGAACTCGCCCGGACCACCTTCGGCTTTGTCGGCGCGGATCTCGCCGCGCTGGCTCGCGAAGCGGCGATCGAGGCGGTGCGCCGCATCATGCCGCGCATCAACCTGGAAGAGGGCACGATCCCGCCCGAGGTGCTCGATGGCCTGTGCGTGACCCGGGAGGATTTCCTCGGCGCTCTGAAACGCGTCCAGCCGTCCGCCATGCGGGAAGTCATGGTGCAGGTGCCCAATGTCAGCTGGGACGATGTCGGCGGCCTGGACGAGGCTCGCACGCGCCTGCGCGAAGGGATCGAGCTGCCGCTGAAAGACCCCGAGGCGTTTCGTCGCATCGGCATCCGGCCGGCCAAGGGTTTTCTGCTCTATGGCCCGCCGGGTACCGGCAAGACGTTATTGGCGAAGGCGGTGGCGCGCGAGGCGGAGGCGAACTTCATCGCCACCAAATCGTCCGACCTGCTCAGCAAATGGTATGGCGAAAGCGAGCAGCAGATCGCCCGTCTTTTCGCCCGTGCCCGCCAGGTGGCGCCGACGGTGATCTTCATCGACGAACTGGACAGCCTGGTACCGGCGCGCGGCGGCGGGATGGGCGAGCCGCAGGTCACGGAACGGGTGGTCAACACCATATTGGCTGAAATGGACGGATTGGAGGAGTTGCAGTCGGTAGTCGTCATCGGGGCGACCAACCGGCCCAACCTGATCGACCCCGCGCTGCTTCGGCCCGGCCGTTTCGACGAGTTGGTCTATGTCGGCGTTCCCGATGAGGGCGGACGACGGCGCATCCTGGGCATCCATACCGAAAGGATGCCGCTTGCCGAGGATGTCGATCTGAATGACCTCGCGGCGCGGACCGGGCGATTCACCGGGGCCGATCTGGAGGATCTGGTCCGGCGCGCGGGGCTTTATGCGCTGCGGCAGTCGCTGGACGTGCAACAGGTCGCCATGAGCCATTTCGAGCAGGCTCTTGTCGATACCCGCGCTTCCGTGACGCCGGAGATGGAGAAGGAATATGAAAGCATCGAGGCCAATCTGAAGCAGAACGCGCTGACGCTCAATCCGATCGGCTTCATTGCTCCGGGGATGCTGACTCCCCGGGAGAAGCAGGAGTAAGGCGGGCAAGCGCGTACAGGAATAGCAATGCGAGGGCCGCGGCTGCCGTGAAATAGGGCAGGGGACCCCAGAACTGGTAAAGACCCACCCCGATGGACGGTCCAAGGATAAAGGCTGCGCCATTGACCGCGGTCACCCTGCCGGCGACGGAGCTTTGCGCCGTGTCGCCCACGGCCAGCGACGCGCCCGCGGTAAATCCGGGGCGCATGAAGCCGAAACCCAGCGAAGCCAGTGCAAAGGCGGTGGAAAGGCCATAGAGGCTGGTGGCAAATCCCGTCGCGACGCAGCCTGTGATGGCCACGATGCAGCCCCACAGAACCAGTTGGCGTGGAGTCAGGTTGAGCAACGGGATTATGCCCCATTGAGCGAGTAGAGCCGCGCCCGCGCCGACCATCAATACGATGCCGATCGCCTGTTGCGCCTGATCCAGCGGGAGGCCAAGCCGGTCGATGATCAGGAAGCTCATTGCCTGGCCGGTCATCGCCTGGGCATGGCCCGCGACCAGGCCAATCAACAGCCAGGCAAAGATTCGCGGATCCCGCCAGCCGATCTGTTCAGCCTTGCCGCCCATGGCGGCTGTCACGGTTGCGCCGGTCCCTTGCCCGCCAATCGACGGATAGCCTGCCATCGCGCCTCCGGCTTCGCCCGGCGTGGCGTGGGCGGGCAAGGTGCGAAGCACCGCGAAGAGAACAAGGCCGCCCAGCGCCGCAAAAACATATGCGGGGCCAGCCAGTCCGGCGTAGGGAAGGACGAAGAAAGGCGCCAGCGCCGGTCCGATGATCGTGCCGAGCCCGAAGGCGGACGCCAGCAGTGTCAGCGCGCGCGTGCGTTCTTCCGTGCTGGTCCGCCCGGCGACCATTGCCTGCGCGGCTGGAGGTGCCGCCGATCCCAAACTGCCGTAGATGAGCCGCGACACAATTAGGGCGGCAAAGGTTGCGAGCGGGCTGATCCAACCCAGGATGCCAGCGGTCAGCACCAATCCGCTCAGGACCAGCGAGACAACAAAACCGCCAAGACCCAACAGCAGCATGTTGCGGCGGCCATGGCGTTCGGAACGTCGCGCCCACAAAGGCGCAGTCACGGTCCAGATGAGCGCCGATATGGAAAAGGCCGCGGCAACGGCGCTGTCGGGCAGATCAAGCGACCGTCCAATCGCGGGCAGAACTGATTGCAAACCTGTGTTGCCCGCGGCGATCGTGAGCATAACCAGAAAGAGCAATCCGAAGTCGCGACGCATTATTGACCGGCCTTCCGCCTGCAAGGGCGCTAATTTTATCCTCGCGCCGCCACAAATATGTATGCTGCCGCGTTCTTCTGTTCATCGCAGTCTGTGCCAGCCACATCCGGGAAAGATGATTAGCATACTTGAAGATCTGGCCGGGATTTGCGACGGCTCTGGTCTTAAAGAAAAACAGACGGATACGGAATGAGCATCTCACGCGCTGAAAAGCTTCGCGGTTCGAACAATCTCCTGGTCCGTTTTACGAGATTTTTAGGGCCATGGGGCTTGTTCTTCCGTGGGTTTCTGAAGCATCCGGTGATGGTCGGTTCGATCATTCCGTCCTCTCCGACACTGATCCGCACCATGCTGAAGCCGGTCGACTGGCAGAATGTGAAACTGTTCGTCGAATATGGGCCGGGG
>CBHCMH010000086.1:0-7333 GCA_965974445.1 uncultured Rhizorhapis sp. | reverse complement strand
CCTGCGAAGGCAGGGACCCCGCTTCTTTTTGACAAGATTGAAGAAAAAGCTGGGTCCCTGCCTTCGCAGGGACGGCGGAATTGACTTGGGGCCGAACGGCAGAAATTCACCCCTACAGGTCATGCTCAATGCAGCTTGGCAAGGCGGCATGTGGTGAATCCGAGCCACTCCGTTCGGTTGGGGCAGACTCCAAGCTTCGAGCTTCGAGCACAAACCTCGGCCATGTCTCTGAGCGCCGGCCCGCCTCGAACTGTGGGTTGCAATCACTCCTCAATCATGGCAACCGATCCTTACTACTCAGACAAATAAGAGGGTGATGATGAGGAATCGGTTCTGTTTTTCCGTTGCGACGGTCGGCTTGGCCATGGCGCTTGCGGCGCCTGCGGCGGCAAGGGACGTGCATTCGGGGCTTGCCGCGAACGGCCAGATCGCCGATGTCGATGTCGTTTCCTCCCCAGCCTTCCGCTTCGTCGAGCTGCGCAACGGCGTTCAGTTCCGGCTGAACGGGACGGTCAAGACGATCCTCTTCTACGCTCCGGACGTCGTGCGCGTGAACGCGAGTCTGGGCCGGTCGCACTGGCACCACCCGAGCCTGGTCGTCACTGGCGTGCCCCAATCCGTGCGGTTCACCGTCGAGGAAACCGACACAACGCTGAGCCTTACCGGCGACAAGGTCCGGGTGGAAATCGACAAGCGCGACGGGGCGATCAGCTTTTTCGACGCAAAGGGACGGCTGCTGACGCGGGAAAAGGCGGGTGCGCCGCAGGCAATCACCGCGCGCACCGTCGCAGACTCGCCGACCTATGAAGTCGAGAACCGCTTCACGCTGAAACCCGGCGAGGGCATCTACGGCTTCGGCTTTACCGACGATAAGGAAGTCAACCGGCGCGGCAAGGATCTGCTACTCGTCCAGACCAATATCGGCATCATCATTCCCGTCATGCTGTCCACCGAAGGCTATGGCGTCCTGTGGGATACCTATTCGCAGATGCGCTTTACCGACGGTGCCGAGGGCGCGCGTCTGTGGGCCGAAGACGCGCCGGGCGGGATCGACTATTATCTGATGGCGGGCGACACGATGGACGATGTGGTCGGCGCCTATCGCCGGCTGACGGGGCAGGCGCCCATGTATCCCAAGCAGGCGTTCGGCCTCTTCATGAGCAAGGAGCGCTATCCGACGCAGGAGCGGCTGGTCGAGGTCGCCCGCACCTTCCGCAAGGAAGGATTCCCGCTCGATTACATCGTGCAGGATTGGCAATATTGGGGGAGCGACAAGGACGGCACCTGGTCGGGCATGATCTGGAACCCCGAACGCTACCCGGATCCGGAGGGGATGACGCGGACCATCCACGCGCTCAACATGAAGCTCATGATCTCGATCTGGCCGTCGGTGGGCAACGACACGCCGTTGGCCAAGGAACTGGACCAATATGGCCTGCGGTTCGAACCGCTGCACTGGATTTCGAAGAAGGCGCGCGTCTATGACGCCTACAGCGCCAAGGGGCGCGAAATCTACTTCAAGCACATAAAGTCGGGGCTGCTCGACAAGGGCGTCGATGCCCTGTGGATGGACGGAACGGAGGTGGAGGCCAGCTCCGCCATGTGGGATCCCCACTCCAACGTCGTCGATACCAAGGCGTTGGGCCGCAACGCCATGGGCGATTTCTCGCGCTACCTGAACCCCTATACCCTGCTGACCACCCAGGGCACCTATGACGGACAACGCGCGACAAGCGACAAGCGCGTGCTCACGCTGACGCGATCCGCCTGGGCGGGCGCGCAGCGGACGGCGGCGGCATCCTGGTCGGGTGACACCAAGGCAAGCTGGGATACGCTGAAGAAGCAGGTCGCGGGCGGCGTCAACGTCACCGTCACGGGCAACCCCTATTGGACGCAGGATATTGGCGGCTTTTTCGTCGATGATTATGAGGGCGGGGAAAAGAACCCGGCCTATCGCGAACTATTCGCGCGCTGGTTCCAATATGGCGCTTTCAATCCGCTGATGCGCGTGCACGGCACCAGCATCGAGCGCGAACCCTATATCTTCAAGGACATGGACCCGGCGATGTACAAGTCGCTGCTGGACACCGTCCATCTGCGCTACCGCCTGCTGCCCTACACCTATAGTCTCAGCGCCAGGGTGACGTCGGACGGCTATACGCTGATGCGGCCGCTGCCGATGGACTTCGCGGCGGACCCGGCGACTTACGACATCAACGACAGCTTCATGTTCGGGTCCTCGCTGCTGGTCCACCCCGTCACCCGGCCGATGTACCATATCCAGCCGCCGCCCCCCGCGACGATCCCCGCCGCGCACCTGCGCACCCGCGATGGAAAGCAGGGACTGAGCGTGCAATATTTTCAGGGCCGCAACTTCGACACGCCCCGGGGTCCGCGACAGATTGACGAGCGGGTCGACCATATCTGGCCGGGACCGCCGCTGGCGGAAATGCCGGCCGGGCTTACGGCCCTCACCGACTTTTCCGCGCGCTGGGAAGGTGAACTGGTCGCTCCGGAAGACGGCGAATATGAAATCGGCCTGTCGGGGGATGACGGCTATCGCCTGTATCTGGACGGCGAGAAAGTCCTGGAGGATTGGAAAGACGGGGCCAACCGCTATGCCGGTGTGAAGCGCACGCTGCGCAAGGGGCAGCGCGTCCCCGTCCGCATCGACTATTATCAGAGCGGGGGCGGCCGCTCGCTGCGGCTGGCGTGGCGCACACCGAGCGAGCTTCGGGCCATGGCGGCCGCCAAACCCTCGCACGACCTGTCGATGACCACCTATCTGCCAAAGGGCGGCGACTGGTATGATTTCTGGACTCACCAACGCCATGCGGGCGGACAGACGGTCACACGCGAAGCGCCGCTGGACGTCATCCCGCTCTACGTCCGTGCCGGCGCGATCATCCCGATGGGGCCGGTCGTGCAATATGCGACCGAAAAGCCGGACGCGCCGCTGGAAATCCGGGTTTATCCTGGCGCGGATGGAAGTTTCACCATCTATGAAGACGACAACGAAACCTATGCGTACGAGCGCGGCCAGTCCGCCCGTTACGAGCTGCGCTGGAACGATGCGAAGCGAACGCTGTCCATCGGTGCGCGCCAAGGGAGCTTTCCCGGCATGATCCGGCAGCGGCAACTGAATATCGTCATCATCGATCCCGCCAATGCCAGCGCCGTCGCGCCAGCGCCCGCGCTGCGCAGCGTTACCTATGAAGGGCGCGCGATGACGCTGCGATTCGGCGGCTAAAGCCAGTCGCATACCGTGATCTCGATAATGCATGGCAGAGAATTTGGATGAGCAGGCTTTCACGGCGCGGTGTCCTGGCGGGAATGACGGGGCTGACGACCATTGCCAGCGCAGGGGCCAGCGCCGGGTGGGCGGCCGACGATTTTAGGCAATCACCTGCGGGTAACGGCCCGGCCAAGCCCTTCCCCCTGTCTCAGGTCCGCCTGAGGCCGTCCATTTTTCTGGATTCGGTCGAAACCAACAAGCGCTACCTGCTTTCGCTCGATCCCGATCGCTTCCTTCATAATTTCCGCCTGTTCGCGGGTCTTGAGCCCAAGGGCGAAAAATATGGCGGCTGGGAAGCGCTGGGCATCGCCGGGCACAGCCTTGGCCATTATCAGTCCGCGCTCAGCCTTGTCTTTGCCCAGACGGGAGACAGCCGCTTTCGCGACCGCTCCCTCGCCATCTCCCGCGAGCTGGCGGCGGTGCAGGCGAGACATGGCGATGGCTATGCGGGCGCGACCACGGTCGATCGGGACGGCAAGACGGTCGATGGCAAAGCCGTGTTCGAGGAACTCCGGCGCGGGGACATCCGCACCTCCGGGTTCGGCCTCAACGACGGCTGGGTGCCCATCTATACCTATCACAAGCTTTTCGCCGGTGCGCTGGATTCTCACCTGCATTGCCAGGACCCCGTCGCGCTCGATGTGGCGATCGGCCTCGCCGACTATCTCGGCGCGATCGTCGAGAGCCTGACGGACGATCAGGTCCAGCAGATTCTCGTCGCCGAACATGGCGGCATCAACGAAAGCTATGCCGAACTTTACGCGCGCACCGGCAATGCCCGCTGGCTGAAGATTGCGGAACGCCTTCGCCATGGCGCGGTGCTCGATCCGCTGGCGCAAGGGCGCGACGAACTGAACGGAAAGCATGCCAATACGCAGATTCCCAAGCTGATCGGGCTGGCGCGCCTGTACGAAGTCGCTCCGTCGGAGCAGCATCGCCATGACTGCGCGGGGGCGGCGATGTTCTTCTGGGACACGGTGACGCGCGACCATAGCTATGTGATCGGCGGCAATTCCAACCACGAACATTTCGGGCAGCCGCGCAAGCTTGCCGGCCGGTTGGGCCAGCAAACCTGCGAAGCATGCAACAGCTACAATATGCTCAGACTGAGCCGCCATCTTTATGGCTGGACAGGGGATGCGCGCTATTTCGACTTTTACGAGCGCGCGCACCTCAACCACATCATGTCGCAACAACATCCCGAAACGGGGATGTTCAGTTATTTCACGCCTCTGGCCTCCGGTTTCGGCCGCGTCCGCTCCACGCCCGACAACGCATTCTGGTGCTGCGTCGGTTCCGGCATGGAAAGCCATTCCAAGCATGGCGACAGCATCTGGTGGCGTCAGGACGACAGGGTGCTGGTCAACCTCTATTACCCCTCCTCGCTCGACTGGACGGAAAAGGGCGTCAGGCTGGAAATGGACACGGCCTTCCCCTTCAAGGACAAGGTGCGCCTCCATGTGGTCAGCGCGGATGCCGCCGTCGATCTGGGCCTGCGCGTACCGGCATGGTGCGCCGCGCCCCGGATCAGGATCAACGGCAAGGCCGCGCGCGCGACGGTGGCGAACCGCTATCTGATGCTGGACCAGCTTGCGGCGGGCGACGTGATCGACCTGACGCTGCCGATGAGCCTTCACCATGAAACCATGCCTGATGATGACCGTATTCAGGCCTATCTTTACGGGCCGATGGTCATGGCCGCCGACCTCGGGCCATCCGGCGAGCCGCGCGAACAATATTTCGACCCTGTGATCGTCTCCGGCGCGGCGAGCGAGGGGCTGCGCCAGATCGGCGAGGAACCCGCATTCGCGCTTGGTGCGAAGAGTAGGCCGGAAAAGCTGGTGCTCAAGCCCTTCTTCAATCAGCATGACAGCCGTACCGCCGTCTATTTCCGCCGGTTCACCCCGGCGGAATGGACGGTGGCGGAAGCCGCCTATCTGGCGAACGCGCGGGAGCAGGCCGAAGCGCTGGCACGAACCATCGACACGATCCGCCTGGGCGAAATGCAGCCCGAGCGCGACCATGAATTTTCCGGCACGCCCAACACGGGGACGGTCGAGCATCTAGCCGAGCGCGGCCGCGTCGTCATGAAGGGCTTTTTCCAGTTCAAGCTGGCGATCCGGCCGGGGCCGGTGGAGCTGCGCGTCGCTTATGCCGGGCCGGACCGGCACAGGGACTTTGTCATTCTGGTCAACGGTCAACAGCTTGTCAGGGAAAGACTGGCAGGAGAGCCGACCGTTCAGCGCAATATCATCAGCTATCCCATCCCGGATCATCTGCTGACCGGCAACGCCATCACCGTGCGCTTCGAGGCCGAGAGCGACCAATGGGCGACCGTGTACGAATGCCGGACCGTCGCGGGCGGCGCGGCTCCGATCAAGGCCTGATACCGAGCCGCAATGACGCCGCCCTAAAACTCCGAAACGTCGATCTTTTCACCCCGTTGGAAACGGGAAAGCCGATAGGGTCGCGGATCGACGATGGGCTCCTGCCCGGTGGCTATATCAGCGACCAGATGGGCAGCGCCCGGGCCGATGCCAAAGCCATGTCCGCTGAAGCCGGCCGCCAGGATCAGGCCTGGCACGTCCGGCACTTCTCCTATTACGGGCACTCCGTCGGGCGTGCTATCGACAAAGCCGGCCCAGCTGGCGACCATCGGCACCGATGCCAGCGCCGGAATCAGCTTGCCCGCACGACTGAGCGTCAGGCGCACAGTCTTGGGATCGGCGACAGGATCGAGAATGCGCATCGCCTCCATCGGCGTTGGCTGATCCAGCCGCCAGCGCGAAAGGCTTTCATGGCCAGCGCGAATGCCGTGCAAACCGCCGGGCGATGTTTTCTTCCACCGCTTCCTGAACATCGGAATGAATTCGCGGTTGAACCGCACGAACTGCGCCGTTGGATCGACCTTCGCCCGGCCGCTGATCGCCAGCGCATGACAGCCGTCGCCGCGCCGGGTGATTGAAATCGAATCGCTGTAGAAAGCGTCCGGCAGCGTCAGCGGGCCGGTCCCTACCGCGAGGATGGTCTGACGCACGGTCGCCTGCGGGAAGCGGACGCCGAGCTGGTTGCAGAATGAGGACGCCCAGGCTCCCCCCGCATGAATGACCATTGCTGTGCGGATCGTCCCCCTTTCGGTGACGACGGCGCTCACCGCGCCGCCCGTGGTCTCAATGCCGCGCGCCGCGCAGGCCTGATGCACCGTCCCGCCGAGCGCCATAACGGCCTTGGCCGCTGCGGGCACTGCTAGCCCGGGATTGGCTATGCCGTCGTTCTGCGAATGCACGCCGCCCTTCCAGCGCCTGCCTGTGAAGCTCCCCTGTTGTGTAGCTTCGTCACTGGTCAGCATGCGCGTCTTGACGCCGACGGACCGTGCATATTCACCCCAGCGCGCCCAGGTGTCGAGCTCCTCGTCATCATTGCTGACATAGAAGAGGCCGCAGCGGCGAAAGCCCGTATCCTGGCCGCTTTCGATGCCGAACTGCTCCCAGAGGTCGAGCGCCTTGGTGGCGAGCGGCAACTCACGTTCGTCGCGATTCTGCTGCCGGCACCAGCCCCAGTTGCGGCTCGACTGTTCACCGCCGACGACACCCTTCTCCACCAGCGCGACCTTCAGCCCGCGCTTGGCGAGATAATAAGCGGTGAAGGTGCCGATGATGCCGCCCCCGATAATAACGGCGTCAGCCTCGGCAGGCAGTGTGGGCGTGGATTGGATGAACCGCAGCGGCGCAGGCATTATAATGGTCTCCAGTGCGCAGAAGAGTCAGTCATAGCCGTGAATGGCCTTGACCATGTCCCCCTTGTCTTCTCCCTTGGTGGTGACACCGATCTTCATCATTAAGCGCGCTCCGACTGGCAACATCTTCTGAATGTCAAGACGACGCGACGCACTCATGCGGCGAAACGCGTCCATCGCGACAGATGATGCTGCCGTTTAATAGTAGGGCGCGTTGAGAATGACCGATAGGGGCGATGAGCGGACTTTATCCTCCCCGGCACGGGGAGGGGGACCGCGACGCGAAGCGGCGTGGTGGAGGG
>CBHCMH010000085.1:0-7417 GCA_965974445.1 uncultured Rhizorhapis sp. | reverse complement strand
CCACCCCAACCCCTCCTGCAAGCGGGAGGGCAGTTTGACCGAAACAGGTCATTCATAAGACATCATCTCGCCTCGGAATCAGCGCCAATCTCCACCCGCAAGGTCGCGATCAAATCCTTGACCAGGGTCAGCCGGCCTTCCTCCTCATCCAGTATCGCGTGAAAGGCTTGCCGTTTGTAGGTGGCCGCCGCGCCGGGCGGAAGATGTGCGCCCGGCGGCATGCTGGACAGCAGGATGTCGATCAGCCGGTCCGCCCCGTGCAACCGGCCCCACAGATAGTCATTTTCTCGATAGGTTCTGCTAAAGAACGCGCCAAAGCTATTGAATTCAATGCCTTTTAGTGTTGCCTCCGCGCCACCCGCTCTGATTGCGGTCGCGTCATCGGGCGCAATTCGATCGACCTTGACCGGATCATATTCGTCCAGCCCCTCGCCCTGCAGGAGGGGTAGGGTGGCGATGTCGTAAAAGGGAAAGCCCAGATAGGCGAGCAGCATGGCGCGCCGTTCTTCCCTGGGAAGCGCCCAGAGGGCTTCGGACAGCAGAACTTCGGCCCGCGTGTCCATTTCCTTCAGGTTCCGCTGCGAGGCTAAAAAGTCGATGGCGGCTTGGGGGGCATCCGGCACCGCGCGGGCGACCTCGACCATTGCCTCATCGTAGAAGTCCGCCGTTTCCCGCTCCAGATAAAGCGCGAGCGCATTGTAGATGGCGTCATGAAAGCCGGTGATGGCATCCTGCGGCGCACGGCTTGCGATCTCCAGCGTCTCGGCCAATCGCCGGGCCATGAAGCGCAGGCGGCGGATGCGGAAGCCGAGGTCGTGATTGCGGAAGAACAGGATAACGGCGTCCGACGCGCCGCTATTGGCCTTCTCCCCGATCCGGTCCAGTCCCTGTTCTCGCATCAGGGTCCACAGGGCGGAACGAAAAGTTTCGCGCCCGGCGGTGGTGCCGTCGCTGCCTAGGCGGAAAAGCAGCGCGGCGATGTCCTCGACAATGCCCGACAGCTTCAGATGTCCATAGGCGGGATAGGCAAAGCCCGCTTGCCGGGCGGCCTGTTCCTGCGCCTTTGCCCGCCACGCCGCGAGGCGCGCGGGCGTCGGCCGATCCAGGAAGAATGTCCTGCCGAACAGGGCATCGACGCTTTCTTCGATTTCGGGCCGTAAAGCTTCGGTAATGCGCCGCATGCGCCGGATGCGCTTTGATCGGCCTTCGATCGCCTCCAGGCTGTCACGGATCGGCTGTTCGCGGGGGATGTCCGACAAGGCCCCGAAGATCGTCCGGAAAAATCCCGGTGGGGTCGTTTCGCCTTCCTCCCCCTCGGCGCTGCTCGGTCGATTCCAGCGGATGCTGCGGACGCCGGGCTTGGGGTCGATATAAACGAAGCGGCGGTCCACCTCTCGCCGGGCGGGACGGTTGCGCAGCGCCGCGATGGCTTGGGTGAAAGGGGCGTTCGCCAGGACCGATCCGTCGATCAGCACGGCGTCCTCGGCTGCCCCAATGGCGGACTGACGCGGCAGGATACGTTTCAGGAACGCCGCCCGCCGGGGCCAGGGGCGATGGCGCTTCTTGAGAACCCGGTCCAGTTCGCGTACCGTGAAGGGCGGAAATGCGCCCGGAAAGCTGGCGGTGGCCCGTGCGGCAAAGGCCAGCTCCGCCGTATCGCCCAGACAGCGGTCAATGCCTTCCCGCGCGTGAAATCCGATGGTCAATCTATGTTCTGTTTCAACAACTTCCGGCGGGTTGTTCAGTCGTAGTCTTTCAGGATATCCGTCAAAATCGGTGACGGTCACGAACAGGTCGAGGGGGTGCCCCGCCGGCAGTAGCGGCGGACCCGCCTCACTGGCCTCCATTGCCTCCAGCGCATCGAGCAGCAGGTTGACGAACCCTTCACCGCCAAAGGGCGGAGCAAACCATCGCGCGCGGATGAAGTTGGACAATTTGCGCCGCACCTCTTCCCGCGTTCCGGCGGCGACCGTCCGCGCCACGGTGTCGTCAGGCCGGCGCGCGGCCATCCATACCAGCGGCGCGGCCCAGAATTTCGTCATCTTGCTGATCGGCCGCGCGTCCGGATCGAGCAGCAGATCGACGTCGGCATAGCGTAGCCACATTTCCGTCAGGGGATCGAGCGACTGCCCCGTCTCCACCGCCTGCGCGAGGAATATGCCGTTGATTCCTCCCGCGCTCGCCCCGGCGATGATGTCGGTCAGGACCCGCAGCTTCAGGTCGGCATGGTGAGCAATGTCCTCCAAGATATGGTGGTAGACGCCCCGGCTTCCCTCGGACGGCTGCACGGCGTCGTGAAAATCCCGGCTAGCCCGTGTGAGGTGCCAGATTTCCTTCGTGATCCCGTGCATGTAGATCGCGAGGCTGATCCCGCCATAGCAGACCAGCGCCAGCCTCAGTTCCTTCTCCCTCATGTACAAAGAGATGGCAGGAGTGGAGCGCCCTGTCGAGTGCAACGCTGGGCATGCCAGGGGACTGGGGTCAAGCTGGTTCCAGCACCGCCCAGATCGGAAGGTGGTCGGATGCCCTGCGCGCGGCCGGGCTGTCGTGCACGCCGCTTTCGGCCACGGCCAATCCGCCGCAATGCATGATGCGGTCGAGCCGCGCCACCGGCCGTTGCGCATGGAAGCTCTTGCCGCAGTCGGCAAAATGGAAATGATGGGAAAAATCCCTGAGGCAGCCGCCCTGCGCGCTCCATTCGTTAAGGTCGCCCATCAGCACGGTCGGCGTGTTGCTGTCATGGCCGACCGCCTTTGCAATTACGGCAGCCGCCTGCTTCCGCCGCCACAGACCGGACAGGTCAAGATGCATGCCGAATATGCGCATCACCCGTTCGCCAAGAGCAATTTCGGCCATCACCGCGCCACGCGGTTCCAGATAGGGGATATGCAAGATGTCGTGATGCAGGATTTCGGCCGACTTGCGGACCAGCAGGGCATTACCGTGCCAGCCCATGCTGTCCACATGCACATCCAGCGGAACCGGCTTGTAGTCGCTGTGCAAATCCAGCAGGTGGGGATGGATCGCCGCCGTGCGGGTGCCGAAGCGACGGTCCGCTTCCTGCAGCGCGACCACATCGGCGTCCACTTCCCGTAGCACTTCCAATATGCGTTCAGGGTTCCGCCGCCGATCCGTCCCGATGGCCTTGCGCATATTGTAGCTGGCGACCTTGATCATACCCCGATTGTTCCGCGTTTTTGGCGGGAAAGGCAAGATGAAGCCTGCCGCCGGTGTATTGTAACTGTCGCAAAATTTTCATCCCCCGGTCACAGCGGCAGGCTAGGCGGCGCTCACATCTTCAACGGGGATTTCGATGATACAGCGCAGACAGGCGAACCAGGCCGTGGAACAGGCCGTATTCCAGCACGGCCAGCTTACGAAGAAAGGCATGCTCGAGCGCGCCTTCGCTTTTGCATTCCGGGGCCTGGTCTATGCCCAGATTTGGGAAGATCCGCTCGTCGATATGGAAGCGCTGGAGATCGGGCCGGATTGCCATGTCGTGACCATTGCCAGCGGCGGATGCAACGTGCTGTCCTATCTTTCGGCCGATCCGCGCGCGATCACGGCAGTCGACCTCAATACGGCGCATATCGCGCTTAACCGGCTAAAGCTTGCGGCCGCCCGCCATCTTCCCGATCATTCGCACTTCCATCGCTTCTTTGCTCAGGCCGGACGACGGGACAATATCGACGCCTATCACCGCTATGTCCGGCCCAATCTGGACGAAGTCACCCGCCGATACTGGGAATCGCGGGACATGATGGGGCGGCGGCGGATCAATGCCTTTGCGGGCAACATCTACAAGCGCGGGCTGCTGGGACAGTTTATCGGCAGCGCGCACCTGCTGGCAAAGCTCTACAAGGTGGATCCGGCGGAAATCCTGGCGGCGCAGTCGATGGACGAGCAGCGGGTGATCTTCGAAACCCGCCTTGCCCCCATTTTCGACAAGAAGTTCGTGCGCTGGCTGACGGAACAGCCCGCCTCGCTTTTCGGTCTGGGCATTCCGCCCGCGCAGTATCAGGCGCTCGCAACGGACGATCCGGAGGGCATTGCAAAGGTGCTGCGCAGCCGCCTGGAAAAACTGGCCTGCGATTTCGACGTGCGGCAGAATTATTTCGCCTGGCAGGCCTTCGGGCGGGGTTATGGCGATGCCCCGCTGGCCTCTCTGCCGCCCTATCTGGAGAAGACCAATCATCCCGACATTGTCGAGCGGGTCAGCCGCGTGGATGTCCGGCACCAGAATTTCACCGACTATCTTGGCCAGTGCGCCGACGCCTCGCTCGACCGCTACGTCCTGCTCGACGCGCAGGACTGGATGAGCGACGCACAGCTGGGGCATCTCTGGTCGGAAATCACGCGCACCGCGCGTCCGGGTGCACGAGTGATCTTCCGCACCGCCGCCGCGCCCAGCCTGCTGCCCGGCCGGGTTCCCGAAGCCCTGCTTGACCGCTGGCATTATGAAGTGGAGCGCTCGGCCGACTGCACGCGTCGCGACCGATCCTCGATCTATGGCGGCTTTCACCTCTATGTGCTGAAGCAGGGCTGATGGCCTCCATCAGCCATACAGGCGATGCCGCCCGGCATATGGACCGTATCTACCGGTACCAGCGATACATCTATGACCTGACGCGCAAATATTATCTGCTCGGCCGCGACAGGCTGATTGCCGGCCTGAATGTGCCGGAGGGTGGCAGCGTGCTTGAACTTGGCTGCGGCACGGGACGCAACCTTGTCGCCGCCGCGCGCCGCTGGCCTCGGGCGACCTTTCACGGCATCGATATCAGTGCCGCCATGCTCGATACCGCCGGGAGGTCGCTCCGCCGCAAGGGAATGGGGGCACACATCCGTCTGGTGCAGGGGGACGCGACCGATTTTCTGCGTCATCAGCCCTTCGGTCGGGAAGCCTTCGATCGGGTGTTTCTGTCCTACACACTGTCGATGATTCCCGGCTGGCAGCTGGCGCTGGAAGAAGCCGTCCATGCCCTTGCTCCCGGTGGGGTGCTGCACATCGTCGATTTCGGGCAGCAGGAGCATTTGCCCCGCGCATTCCGGGCGCTGCTTTTTGCCTGGCTGAGTAAATTCGATGTCGCGCCCCGGGGCGATCTCATGCCGGTTCTGGAGGAACTGGCGGAACGCCACGATTTATCCCTGACGGCCCATCGCCTCTATCGCGGCTATGCCTGGCAGGCTCGGCTTGAACGGGCGGGCTGACCCGCCGTCGTAGCTCTCAAGCGCTCAACCCGGCGCTCAAATTCCTGCTGACGTTCCTGCTATGTTCTGTTAAGCGTCGATTCCATGGCCAAGGTGAAGAAGAAATATGTCTGCCAGCACTGCGGCTCGGTGTCCTACCGCTGGCAGGGGCAGTGCGACGATTGCGGCGAATGGAACAGCCTGATCGAGGAAGCGGGGCCGACCGTCTTTGCCGCCAAGCACAGCCTGCAATCGGGCGGCCGCGCCCTGGCGCTGGTGGGGCTCGACAGTGAGGTCGCCCTGCCGCCACGCGAGCAGACCGGCATCGCTGAATTCGACCGCGCGCTGGGCGGCGGGCTGGTAGCCGGATCGGCGACGCTGATCGGCGGAGATCCCGGCATCGGCAAATCGACGCTGCTGCTTCAGGCCGCCGCCCGCATGGCGGAACGGGGGCTTGCCGTCGCCTATATCAGCGGCGAGGAAGCGGCGGATCAGGTGCGCTTGCGGGCGCGGCGGCTCGGCCTTGGCACGGCGCCGGTGCAGCTTGCCTCCGCCACATCCGTGCGCGACATCCTGACGACGCTGTCAGAGGGCGCGCCGCCCGCGCTGTTGGTGATCGATTCGATCCAGACCATGCATAGCGACCTGATCGAAGGCGCGCCGGGTACGGTCAGCCAGGTCCGCGCCTCCGCTCAGGAACTGATTCGCTTCGCCAAGGAACGGGGCACCGCCGTCGTACTCGTCGGCCATGTCACGAAGGACGGCAGCATCGCGGGGCCACGAGTCCTGGAACATATGGTCGATACGGTTTTGAGTTTTGAGGGCGAGCGCAGCCACCAGTATCGCATCCTGCGCGCCATCAAGAACCGCTTTGGCGGCACGGATGAAATCGGCGTGTTCGCGATGGAGACGGAGGGGCTGTCGGAAGTCGCCAATCCATCGGCGCTGTTCCTCACCCATCGCGACGAGAGCGTGACCGGCGCGACTGTGTTCCCGGCGCTGGAGGGTACGCGTCCCGTGCTGGTGGAGATACAGGCGCTGACCGTGCGCCTCGCTAGCGGGGCGACGCCGCGCCGTGCCGTGGTGGGGTGGGACAGCGGCCGGCTCGCCATGATCCTGGCGGTGCTGGAGGCACGCTGCGGCCTCAGCTTTTCCTCCTGTGAGGTCTATCTCAACATTGCCGGGGGATATCGCATATCCGACCCCGCGGCGGATCTGGCGGTGGCGGCCGCGCTGATATCGGCGCTGTCCGAACGGCCGCTGTCCGCCGACGCCATATTGTTCGGAGAGGTGGCGCTTTCGGGAGAGATCAGGCCGGTGGCCCACGCCGCCCTGCGCCTGCGGGAATCAGCGAAACTCGGCTTTGCCCGCGCGCTGATCCCCGCGTCCGTCACGGAGAAAGCGACAGGGGTTTCCGCCAGCGGCTTCAAAACGCTCGCGCAATTTGTTGACCATATGCTCGGCCGCGATTAGCCAACGGCTCATGACAGCTTTAGACATCATTGTTCTGCTCCTGATCGGCGGCGGCGCGGCTTTTGGATTGTTTCGGGGTTTCGTTATGGAAACCTTGTCGCTCATCGCCTGGATCCTGGCGATCTTCGCGATCCGGTTGCTGCACACCCCCGCGACCGAATGGCTGACGGGTCCGGTGGGCACGCAGGCGGGCGCCGCCGTTCTGGCCTTCGCGCTGGTATTCGGCGTTACCTTCGCGGGCGGAAAATTCCTGGCCCGTTCGCTGGGCGCGCGCACGCGCAAGTCCGTATTGGGTCCTGTCGATCGGGTGCTTGGCCTTGGCTTTGGCGCGCTCAAGGGACTGATCGGTGCGACATTGCTGTTCATGCTGGCATCCCTGGTGTACGACACCATTTATGGCGGCGGCGCTGAACGGCCTGAATGGATGGCGGCGTCGCGCAGCTACCCGCTGCTAAACGCCAGCGGCAAGGCGATGAGCGATTTTGTGGCCGAGCGCCGCGCGACGCCGGCGAACGAGGCTGACACGGCCGGATGAACGCACCACTTTACAATTCGGACATTTTGCGGCTTGCGGCAACAATCCCCCATCACCAGCGGCTGAGCGCACCGCAGGCCAGCGTTGAAAAACGCTCCGCCACCTGCGGCAGCCGGGTGACGGCGGATGTCTGCGTGGATGAGGATGGACGGGTAGTCGAGCTGGGCCTGGAGGTGCGCGCCTGCTCGCTGGGTCAGGCGTCGGCATCGCTCATGGCCC
>CBHCMH010000084.1:0-7566 GCA_965974445.1 uncultured Rhizorhapis sp. | reverse complement strand
GAAACCAGCCAGCATGCGCCCGTCAGCTCGAACATCAGCGGCGGTTTCGTCGCCGGTCGCTGCGATGTTGGCGCGGGTGTTTTCCAGCACGTCATTGACCATCAGGCCGATCTGGTCGCGGACCAGCTCCGGCACCAGCCGCGCGTCGGGCAGGTCGGGATAGCGCGCCTTCACCCGGTCCCAGCTCGTCCGCACGAACGGCACCTCGAGAAGCTGGTCAAGCGTGAGCAGCCCCGCGCGAATGCCATCGTCGATGTCGTGATTGTCATAGGCAATGTCGTCCGCGACAGCCGCCACCTGCGCCTCCAGCGACGACCAGCCGGAAAGGTCCAGCGGGAACAGCGCATCGACCTCCCGCATGGCCCAACCCCGATTGGTCACCGGGCCATTATGCTTGGCCAGCCCCTCCAGCATTTCCCAACTCAGGTTCAGCCCGCTCCAGCGCGGATAGGGCGAATCGAGCAGCATCAGCGTGCGGAGCGTCTGCGCATTGTGATCGAAACCGCCATGGTCTTTGAGCGCTGTTTCCAGCCCCTCCTCCCCCGCATGGCCGAAGGGCGGATGGCCGATGTCATGGGCAAGGCACAGCGCCTCGGTCAGATCCTCGTTAAGGCCGAGCGCGCGAGCAATGGTGCGGCCGATCTGCGCTACTTCCAGGCTGTGGGTCAGCCGGACGCGATAATGGTCCCCGTCGGGTGAAATGAACACCTGCGTCTTGTGGCGCAGGCGGCGGAAGCTGATCGAATGGATGATCCGGTCCCGATCCCGCTGGAACGCATCGCGCGGGCCGCGAGTCTCCCCGCCCGGTTCGGCGTGCTGACGGCCCCGGCTCTGCTCCGGGCGGCTGGCATAGGGGGCCTGATGGCGTGTCATTCCGGCAGCTTCGCTACTTCCAGCCCCTCGGTGCTTTGCCAGATATAGCCGTCGCCCCCCGCCTTCATCCAGTCCGACACGAAGCTCCGGGCGGCGCCGGTATCGCCAAATGGGCCGATCACCATACGCCGGGTAGCGCCCCATGGCGAAGTCCACGCATCCTTGCCCTTGAGCAGGGCGGCATGCTTCTTGCGCAATTTGCCCATGTCGAAGGCCAGCGCCTTCACGTCCCGGCCGGTGGCGATCTGTACCCAGACGCGCGCCGGGTTCCTGGCCTTTTCGGCGGCCTCGGCCTTTGCCGCCGCCTTTGCGTCGGCTTCCGCCTTTGCCTTGGCCTTTGCTTCGGCCTCTGCCTTCGCCTTGGCCGCTGCGGCCTGCTCGGCCTTGCGCTTTTCCGCCTGAATCCGGGCCACTTCGGCCAGGTCCACGGGCGCAACCGCCGGAGTGCGCTCCGCCTCGGGGACCGAAACCGTGCTCATGATGTCCGCGAGAGTCCGGCGATCTTCCGGGGCAACCGGAGCGGGGACGGGTTCTTCCGGTGCTGGCGGACCGATACGGTCGCTGGCCGCAGAGGGCGCGACAACCGTGTCGCTCAAACGACGCGGCGGCGATGGCGGCAAAGAGACTTCCGCGACGGTTCGGCCCGGTGGAATTGCCGCCGGGCGGGCCGGGGCAGCCGGCTGGGCCGCTGCAGGCGGCTTCGGCTCGGCGCGCGGCCGCTGCCTCGCCTGCGATGCGCTTGCGACGGAAGTGGCCGGAGCAGCGGGCCTGACCGGCTTGGAAACAGGCGGGGTGCCCGGCTTGGGCGGGGCGGCTATACCCGCCCCCGTCGTGCGGATCGTGCCAGCGGGGAAATTGCCGAAATGCACCGCGGCCGCCCGCTGCCCCGCCGTCAGCGACGGCATGCGGTCCATAAAAGGCTTGATCGCCGCCGCCATATTGGGGGGCATCATGGCGCTGGTGATGTCCTGCGCCTCCTTCGCCCGGCCATTCATTGCGAAAATGAAGGCCCGGTCGCGCCAGGCATTGCGGTCGCTCTTGCGCAGCAGCGGGTCGAGGAGACGATCGGCTTCCTGCCAATTGCCCGATATGCCCAGCGACACTGCATAGCGCCGAATCAGCAGCGGGTTGCGGGGATCGCGCTCCAGCGCCACCTTGTAATCATTCTGCGCCCGCACCGGATCTCCGGTCAGGTCAAAGGCAAGCCCGCGATCGAAGGCGATATCAGCTTCCCGCGTGCCCATGCGGACGGCCTCATCGAACAAGCGAAGCGCCTCGACGGGATTTTCCATGCCCACCATCGAACGGGCAAGGCCCGTTTTCACTCGGGCATTGGACGGCGAAATGTCCTGCGCCCGCGCGAAAAAGCCGGTGGCCGCGCGCGGATCGTTCAGCTTCAGCGCCGCCTCTCCCGCCCCGATCAGCGCATCCACGTCGCGGGGATTGGAGGCCAGGCGCGAAAGATGCCGCCCAAGCTCCGCAGCGCCCTCGGGTTGCGTGACCTCAAGCGCGGGACTGGCCCCCGAGGGCTGGCTCTGCGCGGTCGCGGGCTGCGCACCCAAAAGAGCGGGCAGCAGCGCGCCCAGGGCAATGAATTTAACCGGATTGAATGTCACAGGGCGATCAATAGCAAGGCCACGGCTGAATGGGAAATTTATCGGGACAGGTACGCGAGCCAGACTGTTCAGGGTGTGGGGTGGACGGGCGGAGTCCATACAAGACCTTCTCCCTTAACGGGAGAAGGATACGGAGCCTTGGCCTGGCGGAGCCGGGCTTAGGCGGAGTTGGATGAGGGTGAGCGAGCCACAGGCCCGCGCGATTGCAGCGCAATCGCCCCCCCTCACCCAGCTTTGACTAGGCAGCAAGCTGCCAAGTCTTCGCAACCCTCTCCCGCAAGGGGAGAGGGTGTGCTCTCTGCGGGTTCCTACTGATTATTCTGCCGGTTAAGGAATCGCGGGATGTCCAGCCCGGCGCGGGTGTCTTCTTCCTCGTCATTGCTGACGGCGGTACGGGAGCTACCGCGCGACAGGTTGGACATGCGCTCGAACAAGGTGCCGCCGGTCGAGACACGCGGCGCGGGCCGGGCGGGTTCGGCGGGCGCTTCCGCCGCCACCGGCTCCGCTTCCGGCTCCTCGGCCATCTCTGCCGCAGGGCTGAGGAGCAGTTCGTCCTCATCGGCCGCTTCAGGCGCGGGAGCCAACTCTTCCGCTTCGGCCGGCGCAAAGGATTCAAAGCCAGGCGCAGGCTCGGCGGCAACAACCGGTTCGCTGACCGGTTCAGCCACTGGCGGGGTATAGGATACAGGCGCGGGCGGCGTTGCTGTCCGGCCCGGGAAAGTGAAAGCCTGTGTGCGCGGCGCGGTGGCATCGACGTCATTGTCGATTCCGGTGGCGACCACGGACACGCGAATCTTGCCCTGTAGCCCATCGTTGAAAGCGGAGCCCCAGATGATGTTGGCGTCGGGATCGACCAGTTCGCGAATGTGATTGGCGGCTTCGTCGACTTCCATCAGGCGCATATCCTCACCGCCGGTGATGGAGATGATGACGCCCTTTGCGCCCTTCATGCTGACGCCATCCAGAAGCGGGTTGGCAATCGCCTTTTCGGCGGCTTCCAGAGCGCGGCCATCGCCTTCGGCTTCGCCCGTGCCCATCATCGCCTTGCCCATTTCGCCCATGACCGAACGGACGTCGGCGAAGTCCAGGTTGATGAGGCCCGGCATGACCATCAGGTCGGTGATGCCGCGCACGCCTTGCTGCAGCACCTCGTCGGCCAGCTGGAAGGCCTCCTTGAAGGTGGTGTTGGGATTAGCGATCAGGAACAAATTCTGGTTCGGGATGACGATGAGCGTATCGACATGCTTTTGCAGCTCGGCGATGCCCGCCTCGGCTGAGCGCGAACGCCGTGTGCCTTCGAACGTGAACGGCTTCGTGACGACGCCGACGGTCAATATACCCTTGTCGCGAGCGGCCTTGGCGATGACGGGAGCAGCGCCGGTGCCGGTGCCGCCGCCCATTCCGGCGGCGATGAAGCACATATGCGCGCCGTTCAGCGCTTCATCGACGGAGGAAATCGTCTCTTCAGCCGCCGCGCGGCCGATCTCGGGCCGCGACCCTGCGCCCAGACCTTCGGTAATCTTCGGGCCGAGCTGGATTCGCCGCTCGGCCGGGGAGGCGTTCAGCGCCTGCGCGTCGGTATTGGCGACAATGAAATCCACCCCCTCGACTTGGGCGGCGATCATGTTTGCGATGGCGTTTCCGCCCGCGCCGCCGACGCCGATGACGGCGATGCGCGGCTTCAGCTCGTCTACATGCGGGGGTCCGATTTCAATGCTCATAAACTTGCTCCCATTGCTTCATCCCACTGAAGCGAAACCTTAATGTAACACATGCACTATCTGATTCGCCGAATCATCCAAAAACTAGTCGTTAACCAAAATAACTCAGTAATTCGCGCGCAAAGCGGTGATTAACCGCTGAATAACTGCCGATCCTGGAGCCTTGTGGACTGTTTGTTTCGACGAAGGCAGCCACCGCAGATCGGCGGGATTGGACGCTCCATAGAGGGCCAGGCCCGCCAGCGTGGCGAAAGCCGGTCCACTATGCGCCTCCGGCAGGCCCGTCAAGCCGCGCGGGCGCCCTATCCGAACGGCCCGGCCCAAAGCGGTCTGGGCATAATCGGCAATCCCTTTCAGCTCCGCGCCGCCGCCGGTCAGGACGACCTGTCGCCCGACGGGGCCAGTGAAGCCCAACTCCTTCAAAGTCTTGCCGATTTCTCCGATCAGATGGTCCAGCCGCTGGCAGATGATACCGACCAGCTGCGCGCGAGTGATCCGGCCGCCCTCCGCGCTCTGGCCGTCGCTGGCGATCGGCGCGATCTCGATCATTTCACGGTGATCGCGAGGCGATTGCATGGCCGAGCCGTAGAAGCATTTCATCCGCTCGGCCTGGCTGCGGCGAACGCCGAACGCCGAAGCGATGTCGTCGGTGATGTCCGCCGCCCCATAGGGAAGCGAGGCAAGGCCGACCAGCATGCCGCCAGCGAACAGGGAAACATTGGTGACGGCCGCGCCCAGCTCCACCAGCGCCACGCCCAGATCGCGCTCCTCTTCGGACAGGCAGGTCATGCCCGTCGCGACCGGCGACGCCACAATGCTGTTCACCTCCAGATGGGCCGATCGGACGCACAGGTCCAGATTGCGCAGCGGGCTACCGTCCGCCAGCACGACATGAATGTCCACGCCGAGGCGATCCGCATGCAGCCCAAGCGGCTTTTTGACGCCGGTAAGGCCGTCCAGCGTATAAAGTGTCGGCTGGGCATGCAGGACCATGCGGCCATCGGGGTCGATGCTGTTCCGCCCCGCCTCCAGCAGGTCGTCAATATCCTGCTGCTCGACGCGATGGCCGCCCAGTTCGACTTCAACGCTGGCGATGTCGCTGACAAGGCCGCCTGCGGAGAAATTGACCCAGACATCCTCGATATTCATGCCGGCGATGCGCTCGGCCTGCTCCACGGTTTCGCGGACGGCCTGCTCGGTGCGCTCCATGTCGGCGATATAGCCGCGCCTGACCCCCCGGCTTTCGCGCTGGCCAGTGCCAAGGACGGTAAGCTCGCCCTTCTCATTCTGGCCCGCGATCAGCGCGGAGACCTTCCAGGATCCTATATCCAGGGCCGTGACCAGCTTGTCGTAACGCGGCTGCGCCAAGACTTACCCCTCCCCGTCACTTGTTTCGTCGGTCGCCGTGGCGTCGTCGCCCTCGCTCTTCGCCGCGACCGTATCCTGCGTCTTGGGCAGACGTAGCACGAATTTGTCAGGATCGCGCATGTCAAATCGAATGATGCCGCGCCCGAGCAAGCGATTGACGCCGTCCATGCGGGCGAAATTGACCAGCGCGGCCGAGGCTTCCGCCTTGCCTTCGGGCAGCGACAGCGTTTCGCCCGTCTGGAAACGCAGGTCCCAGCGGCGGTTGCCGACCCAGGTCGCGCCGGCCAGCATGGGCTTGAGCGCCGGAGCGGCCTCCATCAATTGCCCGAGGGCTGCGGTCTGCTGGTTCGCCTTGGGACCAACGACCAGCGGCAGGTCGGGCATGGTGGTAAGGTCGACCGGCTGCAGCACCTTACCCTGCCCGTCGATCAGGGCGAGCTTGCCCTTGTTCTGCCAGACGGCGGCGGGCTTGCGCTCGACAATGTCGATGACCAGCGTTTCGGGAAGGCGGCGGGACACGCGCGCGTCCTGCACCCACCCCAGTTCCATGAGTTCGCCGCGCAGCTTTTGAAGGTCCACGGACGGCATCGCCCGCTCATGCTGGCCAAGAGCGATGGCGTAAACGGGCAGCTCGTCCATCCGCTCGATCCCGCGCACTTCGACCTTGCGAACTTCAAAACCGGCCTTGCGCGCAAGCTCGGAAAATTCCTGACCCGCCATCGCCGGCAAGCCGACAAACCAGGCGAGCCCGCCCAGCGCGGCCGCGGCCGAAAGCATGATGGTCCAGGTGACGACCCGGTGCAGCGTTGCGTCGCTGACCGGTAGCGAGCTCAAGAAACGGTCGATCCGCGAGCGGCGCTTGTGCGAACGCCCCGCCGCTTTCCGCTTGCGCGCGGCGCCCCCGCGCCGGATCGTTGCAGCGCTCATAATGCCTCCTCGACAATTCGCTCGACCAGCTCGGCATAGTCGATCCCGAGTTTCGCCGCCTGTTCCGGCACCAGGCTCAACGGCGTCATGCCCGGTTGGGTGTTGACCTCCAGCAGGAACAGGCCCTCCACCCCCTGATTATCGTCCCAGCGGAAATCGGCGCGGGACGTGCCCTTGCAGCCCAAAATCCGATGCGCCCGCAGTGCCAGCGCCTTGCAAGCCTCTGTAATATCGTCAGGAATGTTCGCGGGGCAAATATGATCCGTCATGCCGTCGGTATATTTGGCATCGAAATCGTAAAAGCCGCTTTTCGGACGAAGCTCCGTCACCAGCAACGCTTCCCCGCCCAGAACGGCGGTCGTCAGCTCCCGCCCGCGAATATAGGGCTCGGCGAGGAGATGCTCGAATTCCTGCCAGGGTCCCTTGACGCCGCGTCCGATGGGCGTGCCGTAATTGCCGTCGTCCGTGACGATGGCGACGCCCACCGACGATCCTTCGTTCACGGGCTTCAGCACATAGGGGCGCGGCAGCGGATCGGCCGCATACAGGCTTTCGCTCTCCACGATCAGACCGCCGGGCATCGGGATGCCGTGAGGGACGAGCGTCTGCTTGGTCAATTGCTTGTCAATGGCGATGACCGAGGTCGCAAGGCCGCTATGGGTGTATTTCAGGCCCATCAGGTCCATCATGCCCTGCACCGTCCCGTCCTCGCCGGGAACGCCGTGAAGGGCGTTGAACACGACATCGGGCACGGCCTCGGCAAGCCGCGCGGCGACATCATGGCCCATGTCGATGCGCGTGACCTTATGGCCCCGGCTTTCCAATGCCTTCGCCACACCCTCCCCGCTCATCAGCGAGACCGGGCGTTCGGCCGACCAGCCGCCCATCAGGACCGCGACATGCCAGGGGCCTCTCATATTCTCGTCCCCTGCATCATTATATCGTCATCCCCGCGAAAGCGGGGACCCAACTCGCCACAATTTCCAGCGTCGAACCCAGAGGAAAGATGGGTTCCCGCTTTCGCGGGAATGACGAGGTCTTGATTGGCCGCGTGCATCAGC
>CBHCMH010000083.1:0-7594 GCA_965974445.1 uncultured Rhizorhapis sp. | reverse complement strand
GAGGCGGCACGGTCATCGTGGCGGCATCCGCGTCATGCGAACGCCTGCCCGAAGAGGCTAGAACTGCGGCGGCTGGGCCGGCTGTTCAGGCATTAAAAAAGCCGCATCGGGGGGCGGCTGTTCGGTCATTTGCTGGAGGGCAAGCCCGGGGAGCTTCTCGCCGCCGTGTACGAACAGCATATGCTGGGGGTCGAACCGGCCGCGCTGATGCGGGGGCTGCTCGAAATCTGCCACGCCATCACGGTTGCAAAGGTGGGTCGCGGCGATGAGGACGCGATGCGGTCCGAGGAGGAGCGCGCCATGCTCGCCGGATGGGCGGGCCAATTGGGTTTCGCCTCGCTTCACCGCCTCTGGCAGCTCTTGCTGAAGGGTCATGACGAGGTCGCCAGCGCGGCTATGCCGATCGAGGCGTGTGAGATGGCGCTGCTGCGCGTCCTGCATGCCGCCGGCATGCCTGATCCGGGCGAACTGGCGCGCCTGCTGAAGGAAGGCGGCACCCTGCCACAGGCCGCATCGCCCGCCCCTTCCGCGCCCGACGAACCCTCGCTTCCGCTGGCGCAGAACCGGAATTCGGCCGAGGGTCAGGCGCCTGAAACCTTCCGCGCGCTCATCGAATTACTGTGGGAGAAGGGCAAGCCGCATCTGGCGCAGCAGATGCACGATTATCTGGGCCTGATCCGCTATGCGCCGCCCGAACTGGTGATTAAGCCCGTGCAGCCCTTGCCCGCCGAATTCAATCGGGATACGGCGGCGGCCCTCAAGAGTTTGACCGGGATGAACTGGCGTATCGTCACCGGCGACGGCCCCGCCGAGCCGAGCCTGCTGGAACAGGAGCAGGCGGCCGAGGCCGAAGCCAGGCAGGCGATCCTCGACACCCCGATCGTAAAGGCTGCCATGGCGGCATTTCCTGACGCGGAACTGCTGCCGATCGACGAAAAAGACCAATGGAGTGCAACGGCATGAAGGATCTGGACGAAATTCTGGGCATGGCGAAAAATGTCCAGGCCGAACTGGAAAAGGCGCAGGCCAACCTCGACAACATAGAGGTTGAGGGCATTTCGGGCGGCGGCCTGGTACGGGTCCGCGCCACCGCGAAGGGCCGCATCACCGGCGTTTCCATCGACGAAAGCCTGCTCGCCCCCAGCGAAAAGCAGATGACCGAAGATCTGGTCGCCGCCGCGTTCAACGACGCGCGGACGAAGGCCGACCAGGCAAGTCAGCAGGAAATGAGCAAGATGACGGCGGGCATTCCTTTGCCCCCGGGATTCAAGCTGCCGTTTTGATGGACGCGGCTTGGGTAGAACTTTGCCGTCCCCGCCCTCTCTCGTTCGTCATTCCCGCGAAAGCGGGAACCCATCTATCGACTTGGTCTAACGACAGAAAATGGGGCGAGTTGGGTCCCCGCTTTCGCGGGGATGACGATGTATGGAATGGCAAAAAGCCCACCCCAAAATTCCGTTTCGCTACACCATTTATTGATATGTTCCGCCCGTATACCATATTGGCCATAATCGGGACGCGGCCCGCGTCCTTCCTGGAGTATCTATGACCAAGTCCTACCCCATGCTGCCCCTGCGCGACATCGTGGTTTTTCCGCAGATGATCGTCCCCCTTTTCGTCGGCCGCGACAAGAGCGTGGTCGCGCTGGAAAAGGCGATGGAGGCGGACAAGGACATCTTTCTGGTGGCGCAGCTCGATCCGGCCGAGGATGATCCCGACCGTGACGCGCTTTACGACCTGGGCGTCATCGCCACAGTGCTGCAGCTGCTGAAGTTGCCGGACGGGACCGTCCGCGTCCTGGTCGAAGGCAAGCAACGCGCGCTGCTGGAGGATCTGACGGTCGAGGACGGCTACGTCCTTGCCAATGTGACCCCTCGCGACGAGCAGGAGGCCACCGGGCCGGAGGCGTCCGCCCTGATGCGTTCCGTCGTCGAGCAGTTCGAAAATTACGCGAAGCTCAACAAGAAACTCCCGGCCGAAACGCCGGTCCAGCTGAGCGAAATCGACGATGCCGCGCGCCTGGCCGATGCGGTCGCCGCCAATATCAGCGTGAAGGTGGCGGACAAGCAATCGCTGCTGGTCGAGGCCGATCCCGTCAAGCGCCTGGAGATGGTGTTCGCCTTCATGGAGGGCGAGCTGGGCGTGCTGCAGGTCGAACGCAAGATCCGGGGCCGCGTGAAGCGCCAGATGGAGAAGACGCAGCGCGAATATTATCTCAATGAGCAGTTGAAGGCGATTCAGCGCGAGCTGGGCAATGAAGGAGAGGAAGGCGGCGATGAGCTGGCCGAACTCACCGCCAGGATCGCCAAGCTGAAACTCAGCCCCGAAGCGCGCACCAAGGCGCAGGGCGAGCTCAAGAAGCTGAAAAGCATGCAGCCCATGTCGGCGGAAGCGACCGTGGTCCGCAACTATCTCGACGTGCTGCTGGGCCTCCCCTGGGGCAAGAAGTCAAAGCTCAAGAAGGATCTGAAGGTCGCGCAGGAAGTGCTCGACGCGGATCATTTCGCGCTGGAAAAGGTCAAGGACCGGATCATCGAATATCTGGCGGTCCAGGCGCGCACCAACAAGCTGAAAGGTCCGATCCTTTGCCACGTCGGCCCTCCGGGCGTGGGCAAGACCTCGCTCGGCCGCAGCATCGCCAAAGCCACGGGGCGGGACTTTGTGCGCCAGTCGCTGGGCGGCGTGCGCGACGAGGCGGAGATTCGCGGCCACCGGCGGACCTATATCGGCTCACTGCCGGGCAAGATCGTCACCAACCTCAAGAAGGCCGGGAGCAGCAACCCGCTGTTTCTGCTCGACGAGATCGACAAGCTGGGTCAGGATTTCCGGGGCGATCCCGCGTCCGCCCTGCTGGAAGTGCTTGATCCCGAGCAGAATTCCAAGTTCCAGGACCATTATCTGGAAATCGACATCGACCTTTCCGACGTCATGTTCGTGACGACCGCGAACTCCTTGAACCTGCCGCAGCCGCTGCTCGACCGGATGGAGATCATCCGGCTCGAAGGCTATACCGAGGACGAAAAGGTCGAGATCGCCGAGCGCCACCTGCTGCCCAAGCAGATAGAGATGCATGGCCTGAAGGAGGGCGAATTCACCGTCACCGAGGACGCCGTCCGCGACCTCATCCGCTATTACACGCGGGAAGCGGGCGTTCGCACCCTGGAGCGCGAACTGGCGCGGCTGGCGCGCAAGGCCCTGCGCAAGATACTGGAAGGCGAAATCAAGAAGGCGGTGATCACGCCGGAAAATCTGGCCTCCTACGCGGGCGTGCGGAAATTCCGCCATGGCGTTGGCGAAGATGAAAATCAGATCGGCGCCGTCACCGGCCTCGCATGGACCGAAGTCGGCGGCGAACTGCTGACGATCGAATCCGTCACGGTGCCCGGCAAGGGTCAGATCAGGACCACCGGCAAGCTCGGCGATGTCATGACCGAGTCGATTCAGGCGGCCTTTTCCTATGTGAAGGCGCGCTCGCCCGGCTATGGCATCAAGCCGAGCATTTACAACCGCAAGGACATCCACATCCACTTGCCCGAAGGCGCGGTGCCCAAGGATGGGCCATCGGCGGGCATCGGCATGGTGACGTCGATCGTGTCCACGCTGACGGGCATACCGGTACGCAAGGATGTGGCGATGACTGGCGAAGTCACGCTCCGCGGCCGGGTGCTGCCGATTGGCGGCCTCAAGGAAAAATTGCTTGCGGCGCTACGCGGCGGCATCAAGACGGTGCTGATCCCGGCGGAGAATGAAAAGGACCTTGCGGAGATTCCGGCCAACGTCAAAGAGGGGCTGGAAATCATCCCCGTTTCGCATGTCGATGAGGTGCTGGCTCGGGCACTTTCCACGCCTTTGACCCCGATAGACTGGACCGAGGAAGACGATCTTGCAGCCCAGCCTGGCAGCGCCGTTCACGGCGAAAAGGATGCTGCATTGCGGCATTAATGTCCGATTTATACAATTTTCGTTTCGTTGTGCATTAAATCGCGCTTTTCGGCTGTTTTTTCGTCGCTTTCCCTTTGACAGACCCATCGGAGTTAGCCTTTATGTGCGCCCAACGCCGCGATTCCTTATTAACTTTCAAAACAAGGGGGTTCCCAAGGCATGAACAAACAAGATCTTATCGGCACCGTTGCTGAAAGCAGCGGACTTACCAAGAGCGATGCCAGCAAGGCAGTGGAAGGCGTTTTCGACGCCATCACCGGCGCTCTGAAGAAAGGCGACGAAGTTCGCCTGGTCGGCTTCGGTACCTTCTCGGTCACGAAGCGCAAGGCTTCCACGGGCCGCAATCCCCGGACCGGCGAACCAATGACGATCAAGGCGTCGGCCCAGCCCAAGTTCAAGGCTGGCAAGGGTCTGAAGGACTCGGTCAACTGATCATGCGGCGCCCCCCGCAAAGGGGCGCCACTTCTTTGGCGTCGCGGCCAAATTTGAACATCATATGGTGACAGAAAAGGCGCTCACGGGCGCCTTTTTTGCTGCTGCCTGAATCTCCGGTTCATTGAGACTCACAGATGAAACGGGATGGAAATTTTCACTCCTCTCAATCTCGTCATTCCCGCGAAAGCGGGAACCCATCTCTCCTTCCTGGTTCAACGTCAGCTATTACCGAGAAATGGGTCCCCGCTTTCGCGGGGATGACGATGTCGAGAATGTCAAGAAGCAAGCCAAGATGAGTCATCGCCACCCTTTTTCGCCTGTTTCCTACAACAGCGCTTGACGCTGACCCGCTGCCGACATTATGTGCCTGCTCCGCGTGACGTTCATCCTTTGATCGGCGCGTCGTGGCGATCGTAGCTCAGTTGGTTAGAGCGCCGGTTTGTGGTACCGGAGGTCGCGGGTTCGGATCCCGTCGATCGCCCCATTTTCAATTTGTCACTGCTTTAGGACTGGCCAATGGCCGCCCAAAAGATTACTTGAACTCGTAATATTATTACGAGGATTTTGCCATGCCTGCCCTCTGGGATCTGCCCGATTTCGACGATCATGAGGGGGTTCACATCTTCCGGGACCCCGCGTGCGGATTGACGGCGGTGATCGCGGTCCACTCGACGGCGCTGGGGCCCTCGGCGGGCGGCGTGCGCTTTTGGCATTACGCGGACAAAAGCGCCGCCATCACCGACGCCCTCCGCCTCTCGCGCGGCATGAGCTACAAGAACGCCATGGCCGGGCTGCCCATGGGCGGCGGCAAAGGCGTTATCCTGGCCGGCGAAGACCGGGTTAAGACGCCGGAGCTGATCGCCGCCTTTGGCCGCGCCGTCGATTCCCTCGGCGGACGCTATGTCACGGCGCAGGATGTGGGGATGAGCGAGGCCGACATGATCGCCTTGTCGCAGGTCACGCGCTATGTTTCCGGCCTGCCGCCCAAAAATGGCGGCGCCGGCGGCAATCCCGGCCCGTCCACGGCCCAAGGCGTCTTTCTGGGCGTCAAGGCGGCGATCAGGCACCGGCTCGGCGCTGACAGCGCGAAGGACGTTCGCATCGCCATTCAGGGCGTCGGCAGTGTCGGCGGCGGATTGGCTCGCCGTCTGGCGGCCGAAGGCGCGCGCCTGACCATCGCTGACGTCAATGCTGACCGCGCCAATACACTCGCCAAAGAGATTGGCGCGACCGCCGTCCATGCCGACGAAATCATGACCGTCGATGCCGATGTCTTCAGCCCCAACGCACTGGGCGCCATCCTCAACAAGGAAAGCATCGGCAAATTGAAAGCCGGGATCGTCGCGGGCGGCGCGAACAACCAATTGGCGACCAGGGCGGATGGCAACCGGGTTCTGGAACGCGGCATCCTCTACGCGCCCGACTATGTCATCAATGCGGGCGGCATCATCAATGTGGCGCTGGAATATCTGGGCCAGGGCGACCGGAGCGAGGTCAACAACCGCATCGAACAAATCCCCGCTCGCCTGACCGGCATCTGGCAGGAAAGCGAACGGACGGGCATTCCGGCGTCGGATGTGGCCGATGCGATGGCGAAGAAGCTGATCGGGCGGGGGTAACGGGTTAGGGTTTTTGCGGACTCTAATTCCCTCTCCCCTTCAGGGGAGAGGGTGGTGAGGCGAAGCCGAACCGGGAGAGGGGAAGTGCGGGATGCCGCAGCCGCTGCCGGTAAATACCCCGTTATCGGCAGCTCGCCGGCGACTATCCTCCACGCAGCAGTTAACAGGACTGCCGCCAAACCAGCATGCAGCCAGGCCATAATCGCTTGGTTGCTTACCCGCGCCCACGATCAGACCGTGTCGTGGTGACTCATTCGCTCAATCCTTCAACCAACGACAGGGCACTGCCATTCTGCCTCTCTGCACGTTCTACCGCGTTGTCATTGGCGATGCCGACCGGCAATGACGCCCGGTCCATCACTTGTTCGGGCCAGTGACGGAAAGGCAGGACGCTGCCGTTTCGCCGCCACTCATCGATTTGAGCAAGATCGAGATCTGCGAACAGCCACTGACTCTCGTGGGCGTGACCGATGGCAAAGATGCCGTCATCGGGGGTGATGCCATCCGGCGGACCATAGACGCCGGCCGCGCCGTAATTTTCATCGAGAGAGGGTAACCAGGGGGCAAGTCCCACCGTTGGCGCCTGCACGACATAGCATTGATTTTCCAGCGCCCGCGCCTGCCCGCCGATCCGCACTCGCCAATAGCCCTGCATGCTGTCGGTCGCTGAAGGCACAAGGATGATCCGCGCCCCGGCTTCGGCCTGCGCACGCGCGATCAACGGGAATTCCGAGTCATAGCAGATGGAGATGCCGACCGGACCGAAGGGCGTGTCCAGAGCGCCGATCCGCGTGCCGCCCGAAATACCCCAGATTTCGCGTTCGAAGCGGGTCATCACGATCTTGTCCTGCCAGCCCATGCTGCCATCGGGACAGAAAAGCCGCGCACGGTTGACGATCAGCCCGCGGTCGTCGCGCACCGGGCCGCTGCCCGCGACGATCACCAGCCCATGGTGTCTGGCGAGACGCCGATGCAGTTCGTCTGCCCGATCGCTGAGCCCCATCACCAGTTCCAATGAGCGCTGAAGGTCGGATGCCGCCGCCGCATCGCAGCCGGCCAGTTCCATCGCTGCATATTCAGGGAAAAGCAGCAGTTGTGCGCCTTGGCCGGCCGCCTTCGCCACCCAATGGCTGATCTTGGCTTCCCACGCTTCATAGCTTGGCAACAACTCGATTGGATATTGTGCCGCCGCGATCCGAACTTCTTCCACTTTCGTCCCGTTCCCCCGGTAAATGCTTTTCCGATGGCGGATTTTGATCTGATGGGATCAGGTCACCGCCCGGATTCTTCGTCTTTCGCCATTTCCTGACCGGCGATCGGTTCGGATCGCCTAGAATTTCTTGATCCAGAAGCGCATGAGATGCTCGCTCTCCCGCGCATTATCGGGATGTTGCGGATCGCTCTTCTCCCGCACCACGGCGCAAAAGGCGGTGCAATCCGCACCGGCCGCCCTGGCTGCCGCCTCCCGTTCGTCGAAGAAGCGATGGCCGATGCCCTGTCCGCGAAATTGCGGTAGCAGAACCGATGCCCCGAAATAGTGAATCGTTCCGATATCGACGCCGGCGCCCGGAAAGGGCGCCTTGATCACGTCCTCGTCG
>CBHCMH010000082.1:0-7633 GCA_965974445.1 uncultured Rhizorhapis sp. | reverse complement strand
TCGTCCATCTCGCTTGCGCCATGATCTGGTTACGATGAATGCAGACAGTACCTAGTCCGCCGTCACCAACAACGTGCCGCGGTTTGCGCCCTTGAACAGTTCAACGAAAGTCGCGGGCAACTGCCCAAAGCCGTGGCGCACGTCAGTTGCGATCAACAGCTTTTCTTCCCGCACCCAGCGCGCGAGTTCCTCGCGCGCGGCGTCGGCCTGGTCAAGAAAGTCGCCGGTGACAAAGCCTTCGATGCGCAAGCGGCCGTACACCAGGCGCATCATGTCCGGCGGACCTGGGGCAGTCGCAGCGCCATCATAGGCCGACACTTGGCCGCATACCGCGATACGACCGTGCAGCGCCATGTGCCGAACCGCAGCGGCGAGCTGGTCACCGCCCACATTGTCGAACATGGCGTTCACGCCATTGGGCGCCAGCACCTTGAGACATTCGTCCAGATCTTCCGATTTATAATCGATGACCGCATCCGCCCCGCAGCAATCACGCAGCCAGGCGCACTTTTGCGCGCCGCCAGCGACGCCGATGGTGCGGCACCCCAGGATTCGTCCGATCTGCAACGCGACAGAACCAACAGAACCCGCAGCGGCCGTGACGAGCAGGGTTTCCCCCGCTTTTGGCTGTGCGACCCGCGTCACTCCGAAATAGGCGGTCAGGCTGTTGTAGCCATACATGCCAAGCGCTTCGGCAGGAGACATCGTCACTGGGACGCCGAACGCTGGAACGGCCATATCGGCGGGCCGGAGCACCGAAAAATCTTCCCAGCGGGAAATGGCGATCAGGCGGGTACCCACGGGATATCGTGGGTGTTCGGATTGCAGGACTTCGACGCAGGCAGGTCCCCCCACTGGCTTTCCGATGCCGATCGAAGCGCGATAGCTCTGCCCTGGATCATTCAGCCAGTTGCGGACCGTGGGCGCACACTGGAAAACCAGGTTGCGGACCAGAATTTCCCCGGGGCGGAGCACGGGCGCACGCCACGGCAGCGCGCGATAATCAAAGCACTCGGGAATAACCTGCCCGGTGGGCCGCTCTCGCAGTACCCATTGCCGGTTTACCGGCGGCTGCTTGGCCGCGTCCGGCGCGGCAGGAGGCGTGCTATCGCGCCGTGAATCCGCCATCGACAATGACCTCCGATCCGGTAATGAAACTTGCCTGATCGCTTGCCAAAAATATGATGGCGTCCGCGATCTCTTGCGGCTGGGCCATCCGGCTCAGCGGAATGTCCGAAATCATGGCGCGCCTCGCATCGGCATCCCCAAGCGCACCATCGGTCAGCGGCGTTTCCACATGGCCCGGACTGACGGCGTTCGCGCGCACGCCGTTACCAGCGGCCGCACATTCGAGCGCTGTCGATTTCGTCAGCAGCAATACACCGGCTTTCGCGGCCGCGTAGGCTGCGGTTCCGAGCCCGGCGACATGACCCCGAATCGACGAAATGTTGACGATCGCGCCGCGCCCGGAACGCGCCAGCAGCGGCAAAGTGTGCTTGGTGCCCAGGAAGACACTGTCCAGATTAAGCGCAATCATGCGCTGCCAATCGGAATAGCGCATGTCGGAGATCGTCTGAAAGCGCCCCGCGCCTGCATTGTTGACGAGTATGTCGAGCTGCCCATATTCCGACTCGACCTCGGCGACGGCGCGGATCCAGTCAGCCTCGCAAGTGACATCAAGGCTGACCGCCCGATGCTCGCCCCCCTGCTGGTTTACCGCCTCCAGCGCGGCGGGCAGGCGATCAACCGCCCGATCGGCGAGCACCACGCTGGCGCCTTCCATGGCGCAGCGCTCCGCCGTCCGCAGCCCAATGCCGGAAGCCGCACCCGTAATCAAAGCAATTTTGCTTTCGAGAGCGCCCATTTTCCACTCCGATCCCAATCCGACATCATTATTATAGTCCGAATGGTCGGTCGGCAAGTGTTCTTTGCCGCTATCAAAGTCCGATTGCCCTAAGCAAATGTTAGCGCTAACCTAATTCGAAGCACTGATAGGTGGCAACCGGAGGGGATAATGAAGCGCCTGATATTGTTGGCCGCGGCACTGCTGGGCATCGCGACCACTACCCCTGGATCGCTTAACGCACGCGCACGTGGCGAGACGTTGCCCGCTGACACGCGCTCGCGGGCGAACTTCAACGCCGAATGGCGTTTCCGGCTGGGCGACACGCCGCAAGCGCAGGAAGCCGGGTTCGATGATAGCAGTTGGCAGCCCGTCGGCACGCCCCACAGCTTCGGCGTACCCTATTTCCAGGCGTCCCAATTCTATACCGGCTATGGCTGGTACCGGAAGCGCCTGACCGTACCGGAGACGTGGCGCGGACGCCGCATCGCGCTAGAGTTCGAAGGCGTGTTCCAGGATGCCGAGGTCTTCGTGAACGGCATCCCCATCGGCCGCCACCGAGGCGGCTACACCGGCTTTTCCATCGACATCACCACGGCCGCCAAGGTCGGTGAGAATATCATCGCCGTGCGCGTCAACAATCTGTGGGATCCGACGCTGGCTCCGCGCGCGGGCGAGCATGTGTTTCAGGGCGGCATCTATCGTGACGTCTGGCTGGTAACGACCGGTCCGGTGCATGTGCCTTGGTACGGCACAAGGGTGACGACGCCCGAGCTTTCCGAAAAGAGCGGCCGGGTCGCGATCGAGACCGAGGTCCGCAACGATAGCGGCAAGCCGGTCAGCGTCGCCCTGCGCACCGCAGTCCTGGACCCGGACGGCAAGGTCGTGACGGTGATGAACGATGGCGCCGGGCGGCTCGATGCAGGCGCCCTTGGGACAGTCAGTCAGCTGTCGAAGCCGATCATCAGTCCCTCCCTCTGGAGCCCGGAAACGCCGGTCCTCTATAAGGCGGTGACCACGGTACTGGCCAACGGGCGGGCCGTCGATCGCTACGAGACCGAATTCGGCTTTCGCTGGTTCGAATGGACCGCCGACCGGGGATTCTTCCTCAATGGCAAGCATCGCTATTTCAAGGGCGCCAATGTCCATCAGGACCAGGCCGGATGGGGCGATGCCGTGTCCAACCGCGCCATGGAGCGCGACGTGCAGATGATGAAGGATGCCGGGTTCGACTTCATCCGTGGTTCGCATTATCCGCACGATCCGCACTTTACCGACGCGACTGACAGGATCGGTATGCTGTTCTGGTCCGAAGCGCCATTCTGGGGCATTGGCGGTTTCGGCCCTGACGGCAGCTGGATGTCGAGTGCCTACCCAGTCGATCCCAAACACTGGCGAGGCTTTGAGGAGAGCCTCAAGCAGCAGTTGACCGAGATGATCCGCATCGCGCGCAATCATCCCTCGGTTATCGTCTGGAGCATGAGCACTGAACCGTTCTTCTCGGCAGGCGAGGTCATGCCGGAGGTCCGCCGCTTCCTGAAGGAACTGGTCGCGCTGAGCCACCAGCTCGACCCCACGCGCCCGGCGGCCATCGGCGGCGCGCAACGGGGCGAGATCGACAAGCTGGGCGATATAGCGGGATATAATGGCGACGGCGCGGCGCTGTTTCCCGACCCCGGCATTCCCAACGTGGTTTCGGAACATGGATCTCCGATGTTCGACCGCCCCGGCCCCTATGAGGCGCCGTGGGGTGATCTGGTGAACACCCCCGGCGCGGAAAAAGGCGCCGAATATTCTTGGCGGCTTCCCTGGCGCTCGGGTGAAGCCGTCTGGGCGGGGTTCGACCATGGTTCGATCGTCGGACGCCGGTTCGGTTCGATGGGCGTGGTCGATTATTCGCGCCTGCCCAAGCGTAGCTATTACTGGTTCCGCAACGCCTATCGCGGCATAGCGCCGCCAGAATGGCCCGAGGCAGGCGAGCTGGCCGGGCTGCGCCTGACGTCGAGCAGCCCGGTGATCGAACGCGCCGACGGAACCGACGACGTGCACCTAGTCGTGACCGTGGTCGATGCCCAGGGCCGCGCACTCAGCAACAGCCCCCCCGTGACGCTTTCAATCGAATCCGGCCCCGGCGAACTCCCCACCGGGCGCACGATTCGCTTCGCGCCTGACAGCGACATTCCAATCCGCGACGGGCAGGCAGCGATCACGATACGCAGTTGGCAATCGGGCAAGAGCCTTATCCGGGCCAGTTCGCCGGGTCTTAAGGACGCCGTGCTCACGATCGAGACAATGGGTGGGCCGCCGTTCGTACCGGGCGTGACGCAGCTCGCGCCGGAGCGGCCCTATACCGAAGCCAAACGGACCCACGCCGAGTTCATGTATTTCCCCGATGCCGTCTTTGGGAAGGACAATCCCACCGGCGCAAGCTCCAGTGCCCCGGGCCACACGAGCCGCCTGGTCAACGACGGCGATGCTGCGAGCTACTGGTTGGCGGCGAAGGAGGACGAGTCCCCGTGGGTATCCGTCAGCCCGGAAAAGGTCCTCCAGTTCCGCAAGCTGGAGATCACCTTCCCGCAGCCAGGCAACTACCGCTTTATCGCTCAGGTCGAGAATGAGGACCGCGAGTGGATCGACGTTGCCGACGAATCCGCCAGCAGCGATACCGCCCAGAAACGCGTGGTGGAAACGAAACGGGTCATTGGCTCGCGCGTGCGGGTGAAACTCATGCCGCCGCCCGGCGCGCCGGCGGGGATAGCCGAGATCAGCATCATAGGCGCGATCTAGGCGGGCATTGCCCCGCCGCCCTGATCAGCTCGTTGCTGTCAGACCGACGGAGATAGCATCTTTGATGGCTCTATAAGGCGATTTTGAAAGCTGGAGCGGGTAGCGGGGATCGAACCCGCATCACAAGCTTGGAAGGCTAGTGCTCTACCATTGAGCTATACCCGCGTCGCCAGCTGAATCCCGGAGGATCCGTGCGCGTTGCCAATGCCATCAGCATTGCGGGCTAGTCAACCAAAACTCTACGAATAGTTGTGCGCTATTCGTTAATCCCGCCGCATCGCCTCGGCGGCCACTTCGGCCTCGATCAGCAGCGCGTCATCAACGCTGCCCTGCGCCACGTTCTCGCGGCCAATGAGGATCAGCACCGGTACGGCCAGCGGGCTGACGCGCGGCAGATCGACATGCAGCATCGTGCCAGCCGCACGTTCCAGCAGGTCGGCCAGCCGCCCGACATCGGTCATGCGCGCCCGCGCGTCCTCCCACGCGGCCTTCAGCAGCAAATGATCGGGCTCATATTTCCGCAGCACGTCGTAGATGAGGTCGGTTGAAAAACTGACTTGCCGCCCGGTCTTGCGCTTGCCCGGATGCTGCCGCTCGACAAGTCCGCTGATGACCGCGACGTCGCGAAAGGCCCGTTTCAGCAGCGAGCTTTTTTCCACCCACTCGACAAATTCATGCTCCAATATATCCGCCGAGAACAGTGCAACCGGGTCCGTCACCGGTTTCAGGCTATAGATGCCAAGGGCATAGTCATTGGCGACAAAGCCAATGGGCAGCAGCCCCCTGTCCTCCATCCGCCGCGTCAGCAGCATGCCGAGCGACTGGTGCGCATTCCAGCCTTCAAAGCTGTAGGCGACCATATAATGCCGGTCGTCATGCGGAAAGGTTTCAACCAGCAGTTGTCCCGGCTGCGGCAGGCGAGAACGCAAGCCCTGCACCTCCAGCCATTCGCGCACGTCGGGGGGAAAGCGCGCCCACGCCGCCGGATCGCCCAGAAAGGCGCGCACCCGCCTGGCGAGATTGGTCGACATCGCCATGCGCGTGCCGCCCCAGCTGGGGATGCGTGCGGATTTGGCGGAGGCGCGGACGAACAGGTCCGTCACGTCCATGCGCACCACCTCCAGCGACAGCCCGGAAAAGAAGAAGCGGTCGCCGGGCGATAGCGTAGCGGCAAAGCCCTCCTCGATCGTGCCGAGCTTGCGCCCGTTGGCAAAGCGGACGTCCAGGATCGGCTGATCAACGATGATGCCCGCGTTCATGCGGTGTTGCTGGACAAATTTCGGGTGAGACACCCGCCACACGCCTTCCTTGTCGCGCGTGATGCGCTGGAAGCGATCATAAGCGCGCAGTGCATAACCGCCATTTTCAATGAACCCGAGCACCTCCCGAAATCTGGCCTCCGGCAGATCGCCATAGGGAAGGGCGGAGCGTATCTCGACCAGAAGGTCCGCCTCATGAAAGGGGGCCGCGCTCGCCACGCCCATGATATGCTGGGCCAGAACGTCCAGACCGCCCGCGCGAAAGGCGTCGGCGTCTCGTTCCCCCGCTTCCACCGCGTCAAGCGCGGCCCGGGCCTCCAGATATTCAAAACGATTGCCCGGTATGATGATCGCCTTGCTCGGCTCGTCCAGCCGGTGGTTCGCGCGGCCGATGCGCTGCAGCAGCCGCGAACTGCCCTTGGGCGCCCCCATCTGAATGACGCAGTCCACGTCGCCCCAATCGACCCCGAGGTCGAGCGAGGCCGTGGCGACGAGCCCGCGCAGCTTTCCCGCCGCCATCGCCGATTCGACCTTTCGGCGTGCCTCCCGCGACAGGCTGCCATGATGGATGCCGATGGGCAGGTTCTCGTCATTGACCGCCCATAATTGCTGAAAGATCAGCTCGGCGAGTCCGCGTGTGTTGGCAAAGACGAGCGTTGTCCGGTGCCGGCTGATCTGCTCGATCACCTGGCGCGCGGCATAGACTCCGCTATGCCCGGACCAAGGCACGTTGCCTTCCGGCAGCAGGATGGAGATGTCCGGCTCCGCCCCAGGCTCGCCAATCACCGGGACGACCGCCGCGATCTCGCCATCGGGGGCGAGCCAGGCGCGATAGCTGTCCACGTCCGCCACCGTCGCCGACAGCGCCACGCGCCGCAGGTCAGGCGCGATCCGCTGCAGCCGGGCCAACGAAAGCGCGAGCAGATCCCCGCGCTTCTGCGTGGCGAAGGCATGGACCTCATCGACGATCACCGTCTTGAGGTCCGCGAACATCCGAAAACTGTCGGCATGGCTGAGCAACAGCGCCAGCGATTCGGGCGTGGTCAGCAATATTTGCGGTGGGCGCACCCTTTGGCGGGCCTTGCGGTCGGTAGGCGTATCGCCCGTGCGGGTCTCGACCCGGATGTCCAGCCCCATTTCGGATATGGGTGTAAGGAGGTTGCGCTGCACATCGACGGCCAGTGCCTTGAGCGGCGAGATGTATAATGTGTGGAGTCCGTCCGCCGGTTCCGCGATCAGCTCGGCGAGTACGGGAAGGAACCCGGCCAGCGTCTTGCCGGCTCCCGTCGGCGCCACCAGCAGGGCATGCCGCCCGGCGCGCGCCGCCGACAGCATTTCCGACTGATGCCGTCTTATCGACCAGTTCCGGCGCTCAAACCATTGCTGCAATATCGGAGGCAGGCCGCTTGCTGGCATCCCATGCTTCTAATGGAATTTTCAGCCCCCGTCTTCCTTCTCCTCTCGCGCGATCTGCCGATGCATCCGCCGGGTGGCCCGTTCCGTGCGATCGATTTCCCGCCTGCTCGCACGTGCGCGATTACGCAGAACGGCATAGAGCAGGACAAGCCCCAGCAATATGGGTCCGAGAATCGTCAACAGTGCCCAGAGGCCGCCCATCAAAACCCTCCATTTTTGGTTTGCCTGGAGCCGTTCTGGTTCAAGCTGAACCGGAACGGCTCCAGATATTCTTTGTTTTCCGTGATTTCCGAGTCGCCAGATGATTCCATCTGGCTCGAAATCACTC